>JAICHH010000024.1 GCA_025922715.1 Nitrososphaeraceae archaeon | reverse complement strand
TACCAAGTTCAGGAAAGATTGCGAATTTTCTTTCAGGAGATGGTGCTAACAATAAGATAGAAAAAGGATTACAACAAGCAGCTCAAACAGTAAAGCAAAAACTAGAATCAAAATCTGCCTAGTCATAAGACAAATAAGAATCTAACATCATAACATCATAACATCCTATATATTTTTATCATTAAATATTTCCTAACCATTACTAATAATAGTATTTTTAGTTACTTTGCTTATTATTATAAAAAGAATTAATTTTATTTGATATTTAATGAAGTGATATTTATACACTTATTGTATGATATCCTGTTGCTCCATCTGGAAAGGGCTTATTTAACTCAGAACTTTGGACTTTTCCATTTTTGTCTGTAGCTCTAACTATGATTTTATAATTTTCTACTTTTTCTGGAATGAATCCTGTTGTCCACAATACCCAGGTATACCTAGAAAGAGGTTCCTTGATTTTAGCAGTTTTCCAAGATTTACCACCATCTGTACTGACTTCTACTTTTGAAATCCCTTTATCCCCTCCAAATGCTATTCCTGCTATCGGCACTCTATTACTAAATGAAGGAGAATTAGTAGTCAAATTTTCATCTAAATTTCTGAACCTATTTCTTATTGGTGCTTGTCCTGGAATAACTATGGAGGATCCAGTATTATATTCGGCTATATTTGACCAACCATTTCTCTGCCAATAGCCCTCATATACTTTATCCACTAATTCTATTTCTGTAATCCATTTTGGATTCATCATTCCATATAAGCCCGGCACTATCGCTCTAACAGGAAACCCATGCTTAGAAGTTAATGGAGCTAAATTCATTTCATATGCTAATATTGTTTCATTCATAAGCCCTTTATTCAATGGGATACCCACATCATAACCATCAGAACATCTAAATACTATGTATTGAACACCAGGAAGAATCTTTGCTTTTTCAAGAATATCTTTGAGCCGTACTCCTTTCCACAATGCAGTACCAATAAGATCTCCACCTATCTTATTACTTATACATTCTAAGGTTACAAATTCTTCGATTGCAGACATAGATTTTATTTCTTCATAACTCAATTTTAATGGAGTATCAACCATTCCTTTAATCAGCAAATTCCAAGAATTTACATCTACCTCAGGAATAATAGGATTTATATCTATTCTATAAAATAGATAAGTAGGTGTTATTTCTGAAGCAAGTAATGGAGCAAGTGTTGGATCTTTAAAGTCAGGGGATATTGATCGTGATTGTGGTGGCAATAAATTTGAGATATCAGGTTGAATTTGTTGTTGTTCTAGTTCTTGTGGTGAAAATAATCGATTTAACCCAAAATATATAATTGGAATAGAAACTGCAGATGCAATAATTAAACGAATAAATTCTCTTCTATTGTAATTTACTACTGTAATATTCTCTCTCACTACTGGTTGGTAAGGGTCTTGTAATTTATCTTTAGTTTTTGTTTTTCCCGAAAACAATGAAAAAATTAACCCAAAAACTATTTGTGTCGGAATAAGAGAAAGAATAATATGTTGAATTGAAATTGTTTGAGATCCGCTCCTAACATGTATCATTATTACCATCATAATAGAAATAATAACCAAAACCCCATAAGTTAATGCGAAAGAAGATATAAATTTCACTATATAGCTGTTCCATCGAAGCTTGTTATACAATTTAATTAGAAAAATTCCAATTAGACCAAAGATTATTATTGTAACTAGTATAGAACCTATGAAGGCGGAATATTTTGCAAGAGGACCTAAGGTATCTATTGCTTGAGATTCAAATTCTCCTGGTGTGAGCGAAAATAATGTTTGTGATGCAAGTTCTGGCAGAAATAATCCGCCAACAAATACTTTAATCATTATTGATACTGCAATAGATACAAGTCCCGCAACAATTCCTAAAGCAAAGGAAAATAAGATAGAATTTGATCTCTCTATCACAGAACTTTATTAGTTAATAGCTGATTTAAGGTTTTTTAGATCAAATTTATTAATTATAAAAATAAATGGTATTATTATAACGTGGATAAAGTCTATTTAAAAGTTAATATATTACCTATTAGTTTGACAAATATTACATTTAATTTTTTATTTATATACTTCTTCCATCTTATCTATCATATTCATCATATCTGACATCTCTTGTTCATGCATATTTATATTATCACTGGTTATATTCAATTGTATCAATGCTCCATCAATATTGTTCTCTTTGAGATCCATTATTGCTTCCATTAAATGCATTTTTGCATTATCAAGAGAAACACCGAAGGTCATATTTTTTCCCGGCAACATTATACTATCATTTCTATTTATTGATTCACTATTATTTTGGTGAGTTGCTGCAAGATTATTAGACGAAGAAAATACCTTCATAGAGGAAGAATTGATTGAAACAAATACTAAAACAACAAAGAACATTATATATATAATTTTTATAGATGAAACCCTTGTTGTTTTCATCATTAAATACTTTCACAAATATTATTATTTAAATGTACTACAATTATTTTAGTTTACACAGTATATCTAACCGTAAAATCATTTTTTTACCTATCAAATTAATGAAACATATCATAGAAAAGAAATTAAGGTCATTTAAAAGTCATGGATTAAATATCACATTTATTAAAATAACTATTTTATGGTATCGATGTATATTTGATAATAATTATAATTTTTGCATTTAGATAAATAACATGTTATAAATACAATAATTATTTTTTATAAATTAAAGAATCATATTATGAGTTTTTATTTTAAGAATTACTCATGTATAAAGAATCAACTTCATATTCATCCATCCGAACTGCCTTTTTCGAATTAAGAAAAAATATTTCTGTGCAACCCAAGATTGAAATAGTCAATACTAATCACAAGTCACTGGGTCGGATTTTATATAATGCTATCAATTCAACTGTCAATATTCCATTGTATGATTCTTCACACATGGATGGCTTTGCAGTTCTTTATGATGACATAAAAGGTGCTTCTAATTTAAAACCCATCATCCTCAAAGTAATAAGCGAGGTTAAACTTGGAAATACAAAATGTGAACCTTTGGAACCCGGACAAGCTGCCAGAATTCCAACAGGTGGATATTTACCTCCAAAGTCAGATACAATTGTTCCTATCGAATATTCACAATTTAATAAAATTGATAGATCAGTTAAGATTTTTTCTGAATTTCCAAAAGGATCATTTATTTCACTTGCAGGAAAGGATATTACTAAAAATAAATTAATTTTTAAAAAAGGACACTTACTACGAATTCAAGATATATCTTTGTTAAATAGTATGAAGATTAAAAAACTAAATGTATATAAAAAACCAAAAGTTGCAATAATTCCAACTGGAAGTGAGTTAACCAATGATATTGATGAGGTTGCTTATGGAAAGATTCTCAATACTAATGGTCAAATAATTTCTACATTAATAGAAGCTTCTGGGGGAATACCTGTTGATCTAGGAATAACATCTGACAATGTGAAAATGATTAAGAGTAAGATAAACAATGCCTTATCTCAAAATGATATTGTTCTTACTATAGGAGGGTCGTCAGTTGGACATAAGGACCTCATTGCAGAAACTATTAATTCTATGGGAAAACCAGGGATTCTTGCTCATGGAATTAAACTTGATCGAGGAAGAGTAACTAAAATAGCAGCAGTAAAATCTAAACCTATCATTATATTACCCGGTCCTATTCAAGGAGCTATTAATGCTTTCATTGTATTGGCTTTACCATTGATTAGATCTTTAATTGGATTATCACATAATAATTATGTGTTTATAAATGCTAAGATTACTGATAACTGGAAAGCTAGAAAGAAATTTCAAAACTTTGTAAAAATATTGTATGTCCGTTTATCATATTCAAAAACTAACAATAGCATTAAGGCGGAACCAATAACTGGAGAAACCTCAAATATGACAGTTATGACTAGAGCGAACGGTTATGTACTAGTATCTGAAAAAATAACAAAAATTGAAAAAGAAAATAATGTACAAGTAAATTTATTGCCTGGGTTTTCTTTTGCATCTAGCAATCCCATAGACTTTTTGTAATTTATTATTTGAATAATCTTGTAGCAAGATTAATTGCTGCTAATGCAACTAATATTCCTATTATGATTATAATTTTTTGATGATCAAACTTGAGTGCACCAAGTCTAGATCCCATTAAACCTCCTATCAGAACAACAATGGATAATGGTATGATCAAATCAAAATCTATATTCTTGGTTATAGTATGAGCAATAAATCCACTTATAGAATTTGTTAGTATAAATAAACTGGCAGAAGCTGCAGCCTGTTTGGGATTAGCTAAACCTGACATTATCAATATTGGTGAAAGCCATATCCCGCCACCTATTCCAACAAGACCAGAAATACTACCAAGAAGAGCACCTAATGGAGTGGTTATTAATGTAGTTTTAACAAAATTCAAATTCATTTTTCTTATCTTTTCGTGTTGAAATGTTATTCTTCTTCTTCCAGACAATAGCAATGCGGCTGAAGCAGAAAAAAGAGATATGACAAAAATTAATGTTAACATTTTTTCTGGTAGAATTATAGAACCTCCAATAAATGCAAAAGGTACTGAAATTAATAAAGGGAATGATAATCTTAATGATAGATGACCTGCTTTTATATAATTAAATAAGGCTGCAGAAGATACAATAATGTTTAATGCTAAAGAGATTGGTGGAACTGTATACAAATTGACTCCGGCAAGAACTAAGATAGCTATATAACTACTTCCCCCAGCAAATCCTACAGAAGAATAAAAAAAACTTATTATAAAGAAGATAGGAGCAAGTACTATTAGTAAAAAGTCATTAATGACCTTTCCCTCCTAACATATTAAATATATGGAATATGCTAGGCAAAAGTAGATCTAATGATTCTGATACTGCTTTAGTGCTTCCTGGTAAATTTACAATTAAGGTTTCTCCTCTAGTTCCAGACATTCCCCTTGAAAGCATTGATAAAGGTGTTCTCCTTTGACCATATGATCTTATGGCTTCAGAAATTCCATTTGCCTCTTTATCAATAACCATTTTAGTTGCCTCTGGAGTTACATCTCTTTTACTAAACCCAGTACCTCCTGAAGTTATTATTAGATCTACTTTTTTTTCATCAGAATATTTAATAAGATATGTCTTGATTTTGTCTATACTATCAGGTAATATTTCATAACCTACAATTTCAATATTCTTAGTGATATCAACATTTTTCAATCTATTAACGATCATTTTTCCCGACTTGTCAATTCTTGTTCCATTAAAAGTAGAATCACTTATAACAAATATAGCAACAGTAATTTTTTTATCAAGGTTTTCTATAAAATCTCTCTTACCGCCAGTTTTATCTAACAATTTTATTGACTCTATTATTAGATGATTGTCTATTGGTTTGAGCATATCGTATATGGTTAGTGCCGCCGTACAACATCCAGTTAAAGCTTCCATTTCAACTCCTGTTTTCCAGACACTTTTAACACTAACTTTAATTTTTATTGATGATTCATATAACAATATTAGTGTAGAAATGTGATCTATTGGAATAGAATGGCAATAAGGTATTAATTCCCAGGTTTTTTTTGCTCCAAGAGCAGCTGAAAGTTTTGCTGCTTCTATAATATCTCCCTTTGGTGTCATTTTATTTTTAATCAGATCAATACTATCAGGAGATACTTTGATTATTGCTTGTGCGGTAGCAATTCTTAATGTGTCTCCTTTTATGGATACATCGAACATTCCCTTGTAAGAATTCGTTTCATTCACTTATCTTAACACCTTCTATCCATTCATTGCCAAATTGAGTTTTTTCTTTTTTCCAGATAGGACACCTTTTTTTAATATTCTCAATTCCATAACTACATGCTTCAAATGCCTCTTTTCTATGTTCTGAAGTAACTGCAACTATAACACTTATTTCTCCTACCTGAACATATCCAGTTCTATGTACTGCAATAAATTTTTTAATATTCCAATTTTTGAAAACTTCCTTTTCGATGTTTCTTAATATTTCTTCAACCATTTCATCATATGCCTCATAAAAAATACCCTCAACTTTCCCCTTAGAATTATGATCCCTAACAAGTCCTGTAAAAGAAACTATTGCGCCACAAGAATCATCTTTAATTTGATCAAATATTTTTGTTTGATAAATTGTATCTTTTGTTGTTGAAATCAAATAATTTTCCCACCATTATCCTCCACTTATTGGGGGTATAATAGCAATTTCATCTGATGATTTCACATTCATATAGTCGTTACGTATTACTTTATTAACAGCAAATACAATATTTATCTCATTCAAACCGAGAGAAGGGTATAACTCTTCAAGATATTTCCTAAGTTCTTTCAATGAAATTGATGTATTATGGATGGAAATAATCAAATTATCGCTATCCATTTTCTCTCTCAAAATTCCAAATAACCTTATCTTCAAAGTTGTATACTCTGTTAAGTTCATTGTTATCAACCACCTATTGTATGCATAAGATTTAAGGTTGGTCTAAGTCCATTAATTCTAATTAATTCTACTATCCCCTCTGGTTTCTTTGTATGACTACTTAAAATATAATCCATAATTTCCTGATCGGTCTTTGCATTTCTAATCATTTTCTTTAAATCATAGCCCTCTTTTTCGAAAAGACAAGTCAGGAATCTACCATCAGAAGTCAATCTCACCCTGTCACAGTTTGAACAAAAAGGTTCTGTAATTGATGAAATAAATCCAATTTTTCCTTTTCCATCATCAAAATTATAGACAGTTGCTGGATCCGATTGAAAAGAAGAGGAATTATTATGTTCATCAAAAGAGATAACATTATGAAAATCAGATTTTATTTTTTTTATTATTTCTTGCTTAGTAACAACAAGATTATAATTCCAAATACCCGATCCATCAAGAGGCATAAATTCAATAAAACGGATACTTAATTTAGTATCTCTGGCAAATTTGACGAAATTAATTATTTCATCATCGTTCCAATCTCTAATTATTACAGTATTAATTTTTATTTTGAATCCTAACTCGCTTGCTTTTTGAATACCGTTGAGAACTTTATTTAAATTAGAAATACCATTTAAAGTTCTAAATCGTTCTTCTCTAAAGGTATCAAGACTAATATTTAGAGCATTCAATCCTGCTGATTTTAATTGATTTATTTTATCTTCCAATAAAATCCCGTTAGTAGTCATACTGATAGTTTTGATATTTTGTATCTTTGTTAAATCCCTAATCAGGTTCTCCAACGAAGGTCTAAGTAACGGTTCTCCACCAGTAATTCGAACTTTTGTTATTCCTAATTGAGCGAAAATAGATGTTATTCTAACTATTTCTTGAAAATTAAGGATTTCCTTATTATCGAACCATTTAACGTTTCCATTAGGCATGCAATAAATACATTTCATATTACACTTATCAGTTACAGAAATTCTTAATTTTCTTGCTACTCTATTAAAACTATCTTTCAAAAGTTTAGGAGAATTATTTTGAATCAATTCTTTTCATTATGTACAATTTTTTTATTTATTTAAATGCGAAAGTTTTTCAAGAAAATAATGTTTCCAGCCTGGTGGGAGGTCTTGAACTTTAACTACTTTTTCCATAAGTAATTTATTATTTTTATCTCTTGTAACAAGTTCTACTATATTTTCTATTGTAACGTCGTTATTGTCTTTTTTAACTAGATTGATAGAATCATCTGTACCTATTTCACCTTCCTTTACAACTTTAAAGTAAATTCCAGATTTACCACTCTCTAAAAATTTTTTTATTATATCCATTCTACCAAACTTTACTCCAAGCTTGTAGCAAGGCATACGTGGCTGGGTTGCAACTACCTTCGCAGTTCCTATTTGAAACATATCTCCAATGTTAACCTGAGACTCGAAAAGACCAAGTGTAGTTAGATTTTCTCCAAATATGCCCCAGTTAAATGGTATATCTGGAAACTTCTCCTTCCAAAAACCATAATATTCAGAAGGATAAGAATATACTGCTTTATCTGGACCACCATGCACAGTTAGATCAGCTTGTTTATCACCTTCAAGATTTAATTTCTTTAAATTTATCCTTTTATCAACAGGATTTTTGAAAATTCCAGTAGTGACAAATTCATTTTCGAATTTAACTCTTCGAGGTAATCCTATATTTACAGAAACTAGTTTCACTATTGGCTTTATAGCATCATATCAAATAAATATCATACAGTTATGGGTTAATGGTTTAAAATTAATTGGTAGAGAGAGGATCCACAAATAGTATAAATCTGTAAATATATCAATTGTTTCGATTATGATTGAAATATATTGTGTATTACTAATGAACATACTCTATTTTTTGTATAATGATTTTAATTTCTTCTTATACTACTATTACTGCTACTTCTTTCTTTTCTTCTTTTTTCTGTTCCAAATAATTTGTATTAATTATTTTTAAAAATACTATTAATAAAACCAAAAAGGTTATAGTTAACTATAACTTATTTTCTATAAAAAACTAGATACTATCATAAATTATAGTTGCCAATGAAATACAAAGGTTCTCTAATAATAATAGTTTTACTTATATTTACTTTTAACACTATCTATCAACTTCCTTTAATTCAAAGTCAATCACAATAAGAATCACTATCATGATTTTAATTCATAGATATAGATAAGATACATTTTCTTGGTCCATTTGGGAAGACCATCTTCAATACGACCTTATTCCTTCTGATAAAATAATTTTTAAGGAATGGAATAATTCATTTTTGCAGATCTGTTTTAGATCATACACTATATAAATCAAAGAAATACATTAAACAAGTTCTAGAGAAACAGAGCTACTCAGATTAACATAATTGAATATAGTAAAGGTACTCGAGATGCACGGCTCTCTTTACAAGAAGGAATAAATGATGTTGCTAGTTGGTCTCCATTAGCAATTTTTATAATTATTCTTTATTTAAGCCTGCAGCAGGCCATTTCTGACTAAGATCAAAAATTACCCAAACGGTAAGAAATCATAATACTGGTTATGATATTATTCACTAAAATTGGGTCTGGTACATGTGGTGCATTCCATTTTTCTCTATTAAGGTAATTTAGACATAGAACAAAGAATGATCTCTGGATAATATCTCAAGTGTTAAAGCCAAAGACTTTTTCAAGACCCTTGAAATGATAGATAATCATATTTTTTTACAAACAGAAAGGAATATCATTTAACATACCTTAAAATGATAGGCAATAATCACTGTTCATCAAATCATTTGAAAAAATATTTGTAAATTGTTAAGATTTAGTGTAAAACTTGGTACTCTTATATTTCCAAGAAAATATTTATTGTAAATTAAAACTAAATAAAATGAAAAAAATTCAATAAAATACTTTTTTTAAGTAATAGTGTTCATATTTTTTATACTACTTTTTTTAAGTGAGAATGTTCATAACCTTCGTATTGTCCTCTAAACAAACCTTAAATAATAAAAAATCAAGGAAACCAAGGAAGAATGACAAAGTGTTCGCAAAAAAAGAAAATAACAAAACAGTAGAAGAACAACAATCACAAAGGAAATTACCTGAACCTATAATATATCAAGGCAAGAATCAAAGTAATATACTATTAGCAGATGATGATAATTGTTTTAAACAACATCGAGAACAGACTATGAGAGAGGCAAGAGCAATTACAAACTATTTTCTAGAACTTCACAAGGATATGGTAAATTCCTATAGCTCAGAATATACTAACTTATTACAAAATATTTTTAATTCATCTTGGGATGATTTTACTATTCCTAGAAGGGTTACAGACCATCCATTTGACATACAAAATATGTATACCATTTTTAGTAACAGAGATAACTCACTAAAATTAATTGACAATATTATGACAAAAAATATGTATACATTTATCAAATCAATTGAAGTTACACAAAGATTCTACAAAGATGTAATTGAGAGTTACTTGAATTGCATAAAAAAAGTAAACTAGTACTATCATATTTCTTCTATCGTAAAATCGAAGATAACTCATTCTAACAATATGTCTAGTCAAAGCGATAGGCTCTTAATAAATTAATTTTAATTCGAGTTTTTCTATAATTCTTATATTATTTAATAACTATATATAATTGGGGCTGATGCTGGTATGAAACAAAATATAGAACCACACGTCTGTTGCTCCTGACGTGATTTATTGAATATACAATTGAAATAATAAGAACAGCCCCATCCTAAATAATATTCTAAAAATTTTGGATATGCAATAAATTTAAAGACTCAATGGGTATAGTAATGAGGATTTTTAATCTGCCCAAAATAATCAAGGTATTTACTTTAACTTGAAAGAAATTTATAAATTAGATAGTTAATGAAAATGCTACTTACAATGTTTTTATTAATGTCGGGTAATTTACAATTTGTGTTAAATTAGTTTACTCTCTTTATTAGTATGCATTTTTTAATATTATTTTGTATTTATTCACTTAACTAATTGAATTCAAATATCTTATTTTTATATCTAGCTATAACATAAAATAATGGAAAATAACATATTTTCAATATAACAATGGTTATTAAACAAATAAAATTATCAATATAATCTTCACAAATTTAGTCTTCATATATTATCATCAATTAAGTTAAGTATAATATAGTAAAACAACTATAATTATTACAATGAAATCAATAATTAATTCAATCATTGTTGCAATATTATTTGTTCTTCCTATTGTAGGTTCATTTTCAATCTATGGACAAGAAACAACAACAAATAATGTAAGAGATCAAATTCAAACCACAACAGAACAAATAAAGAATATGGCAAATGAAGTTGCAAATAATTCCACAGGTACGATCAATCAAACAGAAGCTAAAAGTATTCTAATGCAATTAGGAGAAGCAGCAAGGAAAACAGCATTAGCTGGAGCTGATATACTTTCTAATCTTAGTGGAGAAATCAAAGAAGGACTACGAAATTAATGGCAAACTAATAAAAGACCCTTCTTGCAATCTGATGCCTTAACCTTCTCTCTAACCAATTTAAATTTTTATTTTTTCATGATTATAATCTAATTTATTAAATATATCAGTTAAAAAGAATTCAATCAGATTTGTATTAACATAATCATAATTTTTATTCTCAGAAGATAATTTGGTTAAATACTTCTCAATTTCATAAAATGGTCGCAGATATGTAGAAGGGAAATGAAAAATATATAAAATAATCTCCAGCTTCTCCCGCTCTTTGCTTTTCAATAGTAAAATTTACTATATGGCAAATATCATAAATTGAATTAATTGTTGAAAGTAAATTTTCTATTTCATATGAATTTAGCTTTTTGTTGGGAATAAAATGTATAAGATATTTATTGTGACTCATTATTATCTTATTGAATAATTACTTATGAAATATTTTCCTAATAAAATTATTAAGTATTGTTCCAATTTTAAATGTGATGAAATTATAAAACAAGATAATACTTTTACAGTTTTTGTTATTTTATTTTTAGATATAATTACATTCATCATTAATCTATGAGTATAATATTAGGACAGAAATGTATAAGTTGATTTAATATATTTATCTTGTTATTTGTTAATACTTAAGGATAAATAATATTCATTAAATATCTAAATATTTGATAAAAATATTAGTATGGTATTGAGATTATTGTTATATATTCTCAATTATTTTAGTTGCCTCAGTATAACTAAAGGCTTTTAGAGTTACAGTACGTGCATTCCCTTGACTTTCAATAGATAATAGACAAGACATTACAGTTTCATCATCAGGAGCATCAACTATTGATACTCCATCATATTTACCAAATGTATAATATGTATCAATTAGTTTACCACCTGCATGTTCTAATTTAGATTTAAAAGCATCTGCTCGTTTCGGAGATTCTTTTATTGTTTTTATTCCCTGATCGGTATAATTCCAGAGAATTATATAGAAAGACATTAAATGTGGATAAAAATTATAAAATATAACCTTATCGTTTCAACAAAGAAATAAATAAATAATATCTATATAATATTTAATCTAATATTATAAAAATAAAATCTAAAATATTAAAAATATATGAGTTTGAGGAGAGATTTTCGCATGAATAGTTAAAGTATGAATTTTGTCGAAATCTTTTATTGACCTTTTTTCACATTCTGTCCCCTCTTTTGGTTTTAGACCTTTTCCTGAAGCACATCCATGAAATCGATCTCCAATTTGTATTGGACCTATATCTGTATTTTTATTAAAAGCAAATATTCTTTCAATTGTGTAACCACCCATTTTATCAAATTCTTTTTGAAGATCCTTACTATACTAATCAAATTTGGGAAAGATTAACGAATTTTAATATTATTTGAAATTGTTAAATCTATTTTTTTAATTTTTATTTAATTGGAAATAATTGGAAGTTATAATCAATATTATACAGTTTATAAAATTTAATCCTCTTAATTAGATAAAATCTATTATCTTATTACATTGTATTGTTAGATGAAATTATAAAAGCAGCAATAATTATTTCATTCTAAAAGGAAAATTATCTTACAAATAATTATAAGTATTATTAATTTAATAATAAGAATTAGTCAAAAAATATTGCAAAATTTCTAAATCTACAATTAAATAAAATTATTTATTCATTTCTTTTTTCTTCAAAATATGGTAATACTTTATTTGCAAACTTTTTTATAAATTCAATTTCATTCGGACTTGTACTGTGTGTATATACTTGGGTAAAGCCAGCATTAAAATATTCTTCTATTGGTTTAATTAAATCCTCTATTGAGGTAATTATTAGTATCGATTTTCTTAAGTCATCATCTGATACTTCTTCCTTTGCTGTTTTTTCTAATATTCTTGGGTCATTTATATCTCTATCAAAAGCATCATCTATTTGTGAGGTTCTCCAAAATTCACAGGATTTAAAAGCCTTATCATAATCTTCAGAATAAGAAATTTTTGGTTTAGCTATTTTTTCAAGTATATTAGGATCTTTTCCTACTTCTTTTGCTGCTTTATTAAATAGATCAAATACCTCATTACAATTATTTGGTTTTGAAGTAGTAATCAATCCATCCGTTAATTTGCCAGCAGTTTGAATCGCTTCTTTTCCCGAAGCTGCCATATAAAGAGGAATATTTGTAGAAGGAGGTGTATACAGCTTTGCATTTTTTAGCTTAAAATATTGACCATTAAAGTTTACAAAACCATTATTGTTATTGTTATTGTTTGATAATCTTGTTTCTTTGCCGTTGTCACCACTAACACTTCCTTTATTCCATAATTTTTTTATTATTTGAATAGATTCAGTTGTTCGTTCTAGCCTTGTATCTGCGGAAGGCCAATCAAAACCTACAGAAACTTCATTCATGGCTTCTCCTGTACCTATCCCCAGCCCTATTCGTCTTGGATATAATACATCTAAAGATGCAAATGCTTGTGCTATTATAGCAGGATTATATCTATATATAGCTGCAGTGACTCCAGTAATGAATTTCATATTTTTTGTTCTTTCAGCGGCAGCCGCTATCCAAACCCATGTAAAATTACCAAAGCCACCGTTATGTGACCATGGGTGAATGATCACTTGTAAGAGTTTGATCAAATCCAGCATTTTCAGCTTCTTTTACAAATTCAAACAAATCTTTCATTGAATATTGTTCTTGTGAAGCCCAATAACCTAGTATTGTCATATAGGTTGATGTCTAACATAATATTTAATTATAATATAAAAAATGTAGAAAATGAAGTTCACATATAATAATATGCAACAATAATTAGAATCATAATTTTCGAATGTAACAAATTGTCAGTTAAACACATGAAAAAAATATAAATTTTATCTTAACATATTAAAAGAAGATTGATATATAGACTTATAAATAATAGAAAAATGAAAAATAGTATATCTGAGCTATAGTAAATATTGTTTTCAAATTTGTTTCTAATAAATAACATCTTACTCTTTTTGTAGGTTTTAAATAAATTTCTTTTATCTTCAGATAGTTTAAAACATATTCTTTTATTTTTATATTTCAACTTCAGTATACTTTTAGCCGTTTATAAATCACTTATTTCTATTGTTTAATCGTTAATTTGTAATTTTAATAAATAACATTGTTAAATATAAGTTATAGTAACTAGTGTCTAGAATTTAAATAAAAAGATATGATTGAGTCAATTATATCCCTCTAATTATAAAATATATCTATTTAATGGCAATGAGGCTTTGCCCATTCTTCATTTGAAAATTCTGAGATATCACAATATTTGGAATATATTATTGCCAAGTTATTTTCCATTAATGCTTTATTCAGATTTATTCCATCACAATAAACGACACCAATTTCTCTTCCATATCTGTCTCCTCTACGCTGTCCATCATCAATATCAACTTCACCTTTTTTATTTAGACATAAACTTTGTACTAATTTCTTGGCTTCCATATATCCTTCTTGGCCTCGTTCTGGAGTATTTACCAATGATAATCTTATTCTATTATCATTGATATCTAGTGTATCACCATCAACAATATGATTAACTACTCCTTCAAATTCTATATTATCTTGTTTTTTATTCTCTTGTTTATAATTTGCTTTGTACAATACATAAATAGAAAAGGATATAATGATTAATACAATAATAATAATAATAATAATAAAAAGTAATCTTTTATTTTTTATAGCATTCATAATCGTTTTAAATTAATAACTTTGATTATTTTACTATTTGTAATAACTTTATTACATTAATTGTCAAATATTCAATTGTATCTTCATTTTTTTATTTTATTTCGATTTATTATCCTCTACTGTCAGCTTACGAGAACTTGTATATCAAATGGTAATATCTATTATTAGTAACAATATAATAAGGGATTTTTAAACTTACTTTTATAAATTATTTACCAAAAGTATATACCGTTTGTTTTAATTATCTGTAATATTCTACATAATCTAACCATTGACAAGTCTGTCCTTGTCTCAAAATCTCCTATAGGATTTCCCATATTATATGGGGCATTTCTATTTAAAACTATGATGATTAGTCATATCATAGGTTCTAATAGTGAATCTCTAATCAATAATGGTTCAACTTCTCTACCCATATTTTATAATTTTAATCATAAGAATATGATTGAAACTTAAATACGATTTTATATTAAATTATTCATTAATGTTTAACAAATCTATCATCATAGTTGATGATGACCCAGATTTAATTAATGTATATAGCGAGGCCTTAAAAATGAGCGGTTACATAGTTTCTAGTTTTACTGATCCTTCTTTGGCATATCAACACATCAAGGAAAACCCAAATCGATACTCATTAGTAATTACCGATGACAAAATGCCTGACAGGAATGGATTATTTCTTGGTACGAAACTCTTAGAAATAAATCCAAAACTAAATGTAATCATAATGAGTGATTTCGGTGACTTGAAATGTAATTATAAATTTAATCTGCTTAAAAAACGTGTTTCGATTTTTAAACTAATTAGTGTAGTGAATGAAAGTATATCAAAATCTATTTCACACGGTGATAAAATCTAAATTAAACTTTGTGAATTAATGAAAATTTTCGTTCGTTGATTCACCGGGTGTTAAAAACTGTTGTTGGTTTTCCATTGGAAACTATAAAGCTTATCGGTTTGTAATAATTTAAAATGTAAAGTTTAAGGGATAAAGCCGTATAAACTTCTAAAACCTTTTTGT
>JAICHH010000023.1 GCA_025922715.1 Nitrososphaeraceae archaeon | reverse complement strand
CCTCTAATTTCAACAACATCACCAGTAGAAACGGCCAAAGAATCCATGGTATCATAATCAATTCGTGCTATGCCCCTACCAACATCACGAGTATAAGCTTCCAGTACTTTTAGTGATGTATTGTTTATACTTCCACCACCACTGCCGCCGCCTGCACCACTACCATTGTTACCACTACTACTACTACTATTGCTATTACTACTGCCACTACTACTATTACTAGGCAAACTACTGTTCACTTGTATAACTTAGGTGAATTGACTACATATACTTTGTTTCTATTACCGTTAAGTGAATATAAAAAAGGTAATCGAATTTAATAGAATCATCTAATTGAATATATTAAAATATAATTTAGTTAAAGTTTTATTTAATAATAAGTTAAAGCCTTTTTATTGGATACATTACACCTTTTATTTATTATATTATTAACATTTTGGTTCTCTACTATTCCTGTTGCATTCCTTACCCTGACACGGCTCATTAGAAACAGGAAGATATTTGTTGAAAAAGATCTGCGTAGAATCCATAACGATCCTACTATTATTTTTCAAATTACAACTAGATCTGCAACTAAAATAACGGTTGTAGAAAGAGGTGTTTATTCAATTATCAATGCAGCTATAAAGATCAATTATTCTAATTATAAAATTTCAATTGTAACTGAAGATGAAGATGATAAACAAAAATTCGAGCATTTAAAGAATTGTGAAATAGTTATGGTAGATAAAAAATATAATACAAATGCTATTAAAAAATCCAGAGCATTACAATTTGCCGTGGAAAACAGGAGGAAAAATAGAGAAGATACGAGCAAATTTTGGATATTTCACATGGATGACGAAAGCTATGTTACTAAACAAACTTTACTATCACTATTAAAATTTATTAGAGAAGGTAAAGGGATTGCATCGGAGGGCCCTATTGTATATCCTTTGAAATTTGAACTAGCAAATCCAATTACCGCATTAGCAGAATCAGTTAGACCATTTGGATGTTATGATTGTGTATCGCAAATGAAGAATCCTCCTCCACTTCATATGCATGGAAGCAATTTGCTCGTTCGATCGGATGCTGAGGATTTAATAGGATGGAATTTTGGCTCGACTTTAGCAGAAGATCAGCTTTTCGGTTATAAACTCTATGAGAAATATGGGAAAAAAGCATTGGGTTGGCATGGTGGTATTTTATTAGAACAGCCTCCTCTCAATATTAAAGATCATTTTATGCAAAGAAGAAGGTGGATCCTAGGATCTTTGCAGAATATTGACAAATTTCCGTTTTGGCATAGGTTTAAAATTGCTTTCAAGTTGACTAGTTATTTTATGGGTTTCATTTCTGGAATAGCCACTACAATATTGTATGTTATTACATTTATGTCAATGCTACCTGCATCTATTCAGATACTAGTTGATCAAAATATATCTAATCCAATGATTTGGGCGCAATATATCATATCTTCATTTTTTCCATCATCTTTTCCTGAAATTACATTAAAAATAAATGAAATGGCAAGTAATAACAGTATTTATCCTATTGATATAGGTCCTGTTTCTATTCTATTGCTATTTCCGTATATAATGTGGTTATTATCTTACCAGATAGGACTTTTCCTTAACTTGAAACATACTAAAAAATATCCTTTATCAAAAAAAATAATTTTACATATCCAAGCAGTATTTCTTTCATTAGTATTAGGAATTTTAGAAACCTTTCCTGCTTTTTGTTCTATCATTGAATATTCGTTGAGAAATAGAAGGAACGCTATTAAGAAAATTCATAATTACGATTTTTATGTAATAAGTAAATAACAAAATATAGAAAAATAACTATAGTAATATAATATTAGTAATAATTGAATTTCATAAAAGTTAATCATAGACTTATAAAATCTAAAAGAAATACACTAATCATATTCTATTTTAGCGTATCAATTATGTTGCTAATAACTTCATACAGTGGATACCAAAGTGCAACTAATTTCATAACAAAAGGAAAAATGATAATAGGTGATGTCTTAGTAGAAACTGAATTTCCATTCAAAGGTACTATTAAATTAGTTACCTACTTGATGGTTTTTTCCTTGATATCTTGGTTCACGGCTATTAAAATTTATGAGAATAGTATTAGAAATCTCAAAGTTAGAATAAAAACATTTATTCAAATAATTAGTATAATTGCTGCTACTATAACAATTTATGAGTTAATTTACAACTTCATGGTTTGGAATTCCCTTATTACTAGTAACCTTTTTAGTAATATTTTTGACCCGAATAATGAAGAAATAAATTATCCAATGCCTGAAACTCCATGGAATTTGTACTTTGCAACTCAAATGCTTCTGGCTGCAGTCATAATAACTTTCCATAGCTTTTATGTTATGACAAAATCAAAAAAGTATGAATAGAGCAACTTTTACTGAGTATTTGATAAAATATTATCTTATAATTACATTTATAACTTTATCATATATAATGTTTTTAATGAGTAATTCGAGCTTTCATATATCTGAAAATTCATGTTATAAAATTAAAAAAATAAATAAAATATCTATAATATTTAGACCATTACTTATTATTTCGTTTTTGTTTACTATTTTATATTTTCATATTGATGTATATGCACAAATATCGACTATAGAAAATGATAATAATGTTCAGATAATAAAAGATCCTGAAAAAGAAGTACCATCATTAGTGATAAGTTTGGATGAAAAAGAAGTTGAAATGGAGCCGTTTATGTACTCTCACATTAACTTTAGTAATAAGATAAAAGGATCTCAAGTAAATGAATCCCAAGAAAATATTGTGACCAAAATAGGACCAGCCAAATTATATGAGACGCAGAGTGATATAGATACAACACTGACTTTAAAACATGGAGATAAAATATCACTTTCTTATGAAAAACAACCTTTAACAATTAAAGCATATTTAATTGATTATGATACAGAAGATGAGAATGAGATATATCCAATAAAACAAATAGACCTGTCAACATTTAGTATTCCAAATAATTCTCCAGCTGGTTTAAAAAGTTTAGAAATAAGATCCTTTTATGATAATAACGAACAAATAACATACACTACTTCCGTATTTGTAGAAAGTAGTACTCCTGTGATAACTACTCAGAATCCCGAAGATGATAATGAAGAGGAAAATAACGATAATTAAAAGCAATAAGAAGACTTAAATTAACTATTGTTTTATTTTTTAAATTTGGTTATATTTTACATAGACATCTGAATAAAGATTTACTATATAGAGTTTTTACATAATAGATTATCCTTATAATAAGTAAAATCATTCTGAGAAAAAAATCCCTACACTGAAAAATAAATTAACCTTGTTTTATTTTAATATGGGATACTAATAAAAAAATATGGTATAAAATTAAACTATAAAAATGAAATACTTAAATCAATGCTGAGTAAATCTAAATATGGAAACAAAATATATTTTTATATACACTCATTTTCGTATCTACTTATAATATTATATAAAATTCATAAAATTGAACATCATTGTCCTAAGTGTAATAATTGAAGATTTAACTAAAAGTGTCTACGAATACTTTTGTAATATTTCAGTATAACCACTCATCCTTACATTCAATTACAATATACATTCTAATTTTATTTGAGTTTATTTAAAAAAGAAGTATATTAATTTATGATGTTCGATTCGCCCAACTAATTATTGTTATAGTGCTTAGTACGGAACCTATAATTCCAGCGATTAAGGCGCCTATTATAGAAGTATCTAAAAATTGAGGCATGCTAGTTTGAAACCAATTAGTAATATTTGGAAACATTAAATAACCTCCAAACCCAATCCCAAAACCTACAAACCAGAAAATAAATATTGCTAATTTCCTTGGCAATTCATACCCACCTTCTTCGCTCATTAAGCTTATTTTTATAATATAGATAACACCTTAACCTAAAAATTATCATATTTGAAAATACTTTCAAAAAGATAATAAGATAGTTTGTTAAATATGATATAACCAAATGTATAAAAATATATACCTCACTTTAAAAGCAAGTGACTATTTCGCGTTTTATATTTGAAAACAAGTGAGATTGAAAATATTAATATTTATAATGTAGAATATATATTTGATCTGAGATGGAAAGGATTAATGCAGAAACTATTGCTGGAATAGCCTTAGTATTCTTAGCTTTGGTTTTTATTTTCGCCGCGACTATGAACGAAGTTTGGGCTATTATTTTGCCTGCTGACTATTTGATTCTAGCGCTTGGATTTGCTTTTATAGCTCTAGGGGTTATCACTACTAGGAATAACAGAAAACATTATCATAAAGAAAGCACCCATCACTAAAGTTCGCATCTCTTCTTCCTTTATATTTGCTCACATGTTTTATTAAGCCAATTTATTTTTATGTTAGTTATCTTTGATTGTTTACAGCTTTTTAATAATACTAGCAATAAGTTTTACCTCTATCATAGATAATCTCATTAATTCTGTAACAAATTTAATTTACAATCTTGGTTACTTTGGAATTTTCACTGCTGCTTTGATAGAGACACTTTTTCCAATAATACCAAGTGAACTAATTTTTCCATTAGCAGGCTATGTTGTTCAGAGTCAAAGTTTAGGAGTAGAACAAGCTATCATGTTCGGATTCATGGGTTCACTAGGTTCGACTCTGGGGGCTATTATAATTTATTTTTTTGCATTAAAAGTAGGAAGAAAAATAGTCTTAAAGATTGGCAAATATATTCTAATAACCGAATCTAAACTAGAAAAATCCGAAGTATGGTTTCAGAAATATGGAAAATGGGCTGTGTTATTTGGACGCCTTGCTCCTGGAGTAAGAGAATTGATATCAATTCCTGCAGGATTATCTAGAATGAATTTTATGGAATTCACATTATTTACTTTTATTGGATCCTTTCTGTGGAGTGTATCGTTAACTATGATTGGTTATTATTTAGGAAACGCGTGGGATGAATTTTCACAAGAATCATCAAATGCATTTCATATTATAGCATTAGCCATTATTATATCGTTAGTTCTTATTTTGATTTTCAAATTGTATAAAAAACGCAAAAGAATTAAACAAAAGGAAAAATAATATCTTGCTAATTTTTTAGGTTCTCTACTGAAGTAATCAATTTCTTTTCTCTTCTAGTCATAAAGTCGCGATATAAAGAATCAACTTCCATAGCTGATAGAAGGATTTTACTTCTGACCTTCGAAGAATTAAGAAACATTTTTGTATCTTTGGGTAGACAATGTCCTCCAATTCCCCCTCTAGGCTCTAGTATTTCGACATTCCATTTAGTATTTAACGCATCTCTTAGCTCGGAGAAAAGAATATTATTAGCTTGACAATATAAATAAAGTTCTTCAGCAAATGCTATTTGTAAATATCTATGAGAATTTTCTATTATTTTAGTTAGTTCCGCTATTTCAATAGTGGAAACTGTATGCATCGGAATTTCTAAACTTGGGCTATAACCTTGAGAATTTATTTGGGTAGTATCCATTATGAAACTATTTTCAATAAAAGTTGAAGGGCCCTGGGTGGATCTATCTGTCTTCTCTTGGCCGTTATAATTATTCACAAACTCATCGTCAGGAAATACTTGAGCACCACATTTAGAATGACCAGTGTAAAACTCTTCACCTAATTTTAAGCAACAGGGATTTACTCCTCCAATAACACGTAGTTGATTGACACCATATTTTTCTTCCTCTAGTGAATACCATCTATGGGGGGCATGTACTACATGTAATCTATGCTCTAACAGTTCAAATATTTTTTTTGAAGTACCCAGAGGAATTGTACTTTCAATAGAAACAAGAGAACCATTGTTTGCTTCCATAGATATTTTATTTATGACTGAAATTAAACCCTCAATTTGTGGGGAAGAGATATCAGAAGGATTATGAGTTGAGACGCAGATAATATAAATATCAAAATTTCTAAAACTGGTTGTAGTTTTTATTCCAATCTTTTCTCGTGCGCGAAGCATTGATTCACTATTAATATCATATCCATACACATCAAAACCCTTATCATTAACATACTTAGCAACAGGTAATCCTAATTGACCTAAACCAATAACTAATACTTTTTTTGATTTTGTATTTATTGAATTCGACATCTGTAAGAAAATTTATTATTTTTTATTATATAGCTTGGCGAATAGAGATCCTTCTCATTTCTAGTATTATTTTGTACTGAAGTAAGTAAAGGGAAAATATTTCAGTAGCTTGTATAATTAATTCTATGTAAGAATTGTTAATAATTCGGACCTAGAAAAAAGTTTTTACAGATAAAATCATATATCTTTTTATCTCAATATAAGGCTTGAACATCTTAAACAATATATTAGAAAAAAATAAAATAGACTAATTGAGTTTAATTATTTCGACACAAAAACTATTTGATTTAATTTTAGACAATCACAAGAACATAAGAATTGTGGATACAAGATCCTTTAATGAATATATTAAGGGACACATCCCAGGAGCAATAAATATAGAACTAATGCAGTATCACTGGAATGATACCTCAAAACAAGGCATAAACAGCTTTAATAGACATATGAGACATTTATTTTCCAATATAGGTATTACTGGAAAAACCTTCTTAATCTTTTATGATAATATTTCTGGTCCATCAGCGGCAAGAGGCGTTTGGCTTTCCCTTTATTTTTCCCATAAGAAAGTCGCAATGTTGAATGGAGGATTCAATTCTTGGAAAAAAGAAAATAAACCCATCGAAACCAAAACTGAGTCATATAGTTATTTTAAAATAGATAACCCAATCGATGAAACAATTTTAGCTGATTTTAGAACTATACTGGATTCTATACGATATAAAAAGAAAAATCAGATTATTGATTCACGATCGTCCAAAGAATATAGTGGAGAACAAATACGAGCACTTAGGGGTGGTCATATACCTTGTGCTATCAATATAGAGTGGAAGGAAAATATCTTTATTGACAAATTTAAATCTCTCGATGATATTAAAAAGTTATACTCTAGGTTTTCGAAAACTCAAGATCTCATCACTTATTGCCAAGGTGGCTATAGAGCCGCAAATACTTTCGTGGTATTAAAAGAATTAGGTTTTGATAAAGTTAAGATGTACTTGGGTTCGTGGAATGAATGGGGAAATAGTTATAGACTACCCATTGAATAGAAACTAAAAAAGTAAATACTTTTTTAGTGTGATGGCATAATTCTATATAACCCTATAGTGTACATATAGTATTATTTTATCTAGATAAAAGTGTATGTTACTATGATCGCAAACGTCTACTAACATTGAGAAGACCTATACTAACGATGTATTTACTGATTTTAAGCAGGATACTAGAAGTTTAACTAATAGTTATAAACTTCATATTAAAAATATGGAAGCAGGGTTTTACAATAAAAAAATTTTAAAAAATATTAACTTAACTATTAAAGAAAATTCTGTTACTGCTTTTATAGGTCCCTCAGGATGTGGTAAAACTACCCTAATAAGATGCATTAATAGAATGCATGAAATGACGCCTGGTGCCTATTCTAAAGGAGAAATTCATTTGGATAAGACAGATATCTATGATCCTAAAGTCAATCCAGTAATGATTAAAAGAAGAATTGGTATGGTATTTCAAAAACCTAATCCATTTCCAACTATGAGTATATTTGATAATGTTGCAGCAGGTTTAAAACTAAATGGTGTTAGAGATAAAAAAATAATAAATGAAATAGTAATAGAAAGTCTTGAAGGCGCTGGATTATGGCAAGAGGTAAAAGACGATTTAAATAGACCCGGAATGAGCCTTTCAGGTGGCCAACAACAAAGGCTGTGTATTGCTCGTGCCCTTGCCATGCAGCCAGAAATAATTCTTATGGATGAACCGACATCGGCATTGGATCCTTCAGCCTCTTCTAAAATCGAGGAACTAATCCATGAGTTAAAGAAATATCTTACTATAGTAATAGTAACACATAACATGCAGCAAGCCGCTAGAGTCTCAGACTATACAGCATTTATGTATCTTGGAGAATTAATAGAATTTGGAGAAACAAAACAAATTTTTGGAAGTCCTATGAAAGAATTAACAGAGAGATATATTAGTGGAAAATTTGGCTAAATGCTATACTTAAATATTATTTAGAATGAAAACTATTTTAAATCCTGAATAAAAATAGAAGTTATCGATAAAAGTCCTTTTTTTAGAATAAATAAAATCAAAAGAAATTTGTAAATTTTTTTCAAATTATACTTGATAGAAAATAATAATTGTTAGATTTTGCAAGCATTAGAATAATGATTTACCAATAAACAACTATTTACACTCTATAATGAAATTGCCATTTATATATTTAAATGATATCATAATTGTGGTCAAGAAAAAAGATTAATATTTAACTTCCATAAAGTTTAAATTGTAAATTCAAAATAACATACATCTGTGTACTATAATATAATTTAGATTTGATTGAAAAAATGATATTAAAAACACATAATCCTCTTTCTGCATATTAGCAAAGTAATCCTCTAAATGTTGAATGAAAGGAATTAGTTGAATAATAAGAATATTTCCTAGATAACATATTTGCTTCCTTACAAGAATTTTTGGTTAAAGGATTCTGTATTTGTTATCATAATGGATAAAGATTATTTTTGTATTCAATTAATCGAATATAACTAATTAATAATATTTACTTAGTCACAAGTAATAAAGTTTATAATAATCTTTTTAAATCTGATAAAAGAATTTTAACTAATCGTATTTATAATACATTATATGATAAAAATAAATAAAAAAAATTCTCAAATACAGGTAAAAGAATTGGAAAATCACGATCTTATCAACAGTTTTTTTGACACTTTATCAAATCTAACAGAAATTGGTAAAGATGTTTATGATAAAGAATTCTCCCAAAAGATTTTAGAAAAAATAAGAAAGTCAGGCAATATAAAAATTTTTGTTGCTATAAAGGATACTGATATAGTCGGATCAATTACCGCAATTATAGAGCAAAAATTTATTCATAATGGAGGAAGAATTTGCCATATAGAAGATGTAGTAACAAGAAAAGGATTTGAAAAGTTAGGAATCGGCTCAATTCTTGTAGAAAAAGTATTAGAACTAGCAATTCAAGAAAAATGTTATAAGGTAATTTTAAATTGTTCTGAATACAACTCAAAGTTTTATGAAAAGTTGGGATTTTATAAACATAGTATTGGTATGAGATATAATCTAGAATTTGACAAAAATTAAAGGTACTATTTTATACTAATAACTACATTACATTGATTCAAATGGGTTTAGATTAGCAAGATTCATAGAATTAGAGTGTTCATATACTTATTAACTTAGTGTGGTGATCAATGACTTCCAAAGTAATATTTAATTTGATATTATTGTAGTTGGTTATGCTTTAAATATTTCAAAAAAACAAGTGAGCGCAATAGGTTTATTCTATTTTGTTATTAATAAATTAGTCTTAATGTTAGACCATTATTTTTTTATAGGTTTTATTAACACGTATTGAAATTAGCAAAGTTTCTTAGAATTTAAATAAGTTAAGAATACTGCCGTTATTTAGAGATCTTATATTAAATTTGAGGATTAAAAATAAATTAAGAATAATCTATAGATAATTATTGTATTGAAGAGATCAGCAAACAGCTCAGTAGTATAGGTAATATCTAATGCATAAGTTACTGCTGGACGTCATTTAGGGAGGATGAATAAATTTTTAAAAACCTATTGAGAGAAGGTTACTCAAAAATATGAATATTTAATTACAGAAAGAAAAAATAGTAGACTTAATTAAAATGGTCAAATTAAACTATAAAAAAGTATAATGTGAGTGAATCAATAATGATATTCATAATTTTTACGATTCAAATTCTTTTATATAGTATACAATTTCTTTATAAATAACTAGTTGCATATATGTAATCTTTTCATGGAAGAATTATATTGAATTCTTTATATAGATCTATATTAATGAGTTCTTCTCCAATAGTTGTATTTGATTCTGGTATTGGATCGATGTCAGTAATTCGAGAATTAAAAAGAGAACTACCTAATGAAAATTTAATTTATTTTGCAGATAAAGCAAATTTTCCTTATGGAAAAAAGTCACAAAATGACCTTTTTAAAATTGTCCATAATACTATCAAATATTTAGAAAGATTTCATCCAAAATTGATAATAATTGCTTCAAATACACCTTCTATACAAGTTATTGATAAAATAAAATCACTTACAAATATTCCGTTGGTCGGTGTAAAGCCCCCTATTAATAAGGCCATAAAAATAACCAAAAAAAATCACATAGGAATAATGGCAACAGAGTCTTCAATAAACAGTAAAGAATTGGATAAATTGATTAAGTCTGAAATCCCCCAAGATATTTTCGTGTCCAAATATAATTCATCTTCTTTAATCCCCTTGATAGAAGATGGGACTTTTTTAAGAAATAGGAAAAAGATTGAACTGCTCATAATTCAAATACTTGGAAATATTGATAATATCGATGTAATAACATTATCAAGTACACATTTACCATTTATAATAGATCAGCTAAATCAGCTGTATCCACATGTAAAATTTCTAGATCCAGCCGAATCAATAGTTAAAGATGTAAAAAAATTCTTGATATATAATAATCTCAACAATAAGATTAAAAATGGCAAAATGAGAATATTAGTTTCTGATAATAAAAAAAGGTTCCAAGAGATTTTAAGACAAATTGGTAGAAAAGAAAAAATAGAAGAAGTTTTTTGGTCTTTTTAAATATAACTATAAGAATAAATATATATTAATTGACCCAAGAATAACATACGATTAGGCGTAACTAACGTGTATTAGTGAATGAACAGAAAGATCAGAGTGGGAATTGATGTGGGAGGGACTTTTACGAAAGCTATAGCTATAGATATGGCATCAGGTGCCTTTATGGGCAAAACGACTGTTGCTACTACGCATAATTCGGAACGAGGAGTTGCCGATGGAATAATTATTGCACTAAGAGATTTAATCAAACATTATAATATACAAAGATCTGAAATTGAATTAATTTCACACAGCACAACTCAAGCCGTCAACGCACTACTTGAAGGCGATACCGTAAAAGTTGGCATTATCGGAATGGGTGTTGGATTAGAAAAATCTAATGTAGTTAAAAGAACAAACATAAAAAACGTAGAGCTCTCACTTCATAAGTATTTACACACTTGTTATAGATTTTTGGATACCTCAAAATATCTTGATATAAATGAAATAATTTCTACTATATCTTCACTTAAAAAGGAAGGAGCAGAGGTATTAGTCGTAAGTGAAGCATATGGTGTGGATGATCCTAGCAATGAAAAATATGTAATGAACTATTCTGATATACCTATTACTGGTGGTCATGAATTAACAGGCATTTATGGATTAGAAATTAGGACATTAACTGCTGCTATCAATGCGGGAATAATGCCAAAAGCAATTAGTACTGCAAAATATGTGGAAGATGTAGTTAGAAAGGAGAATATACCCTGTCCTATCCTGATAATGAAAGGAGATGGAGGAGTAACAGATATAGATACTTTTAAAACTAAACCTATTTTAACAATATTATCTGGTCCAGCTGCTAGTGTTGCTGGTGCTTTATTATATTCTCATATTTTACACGGCGTTTTCATAGAGATAGGGGGTACATCTACAAATATATCCGTTATAAAAAACGGAAAACCTGAGATTAGATATGTAACAATAATGGATCATCCTACATGTATACGTTCAGTTGATGTTCGAGTGGCCGGCGTTGCAGGAGGCTCTTTAATTAGAATTTCTAATCATAAAATTATTGATGTTGGACCTCGCTCTGCACATATAGCAGGGCTAAGATATTCCTGTTTTGTTGAACCTCACGAATTAGAAAATGCTAGAATAATAACGTTCAAACCAAATGAAACAGATCCTGATGATTATGTTTGTATCGAAACAGCAAATAATAAAAAAATTGCAATAACTAATACTTGTGCCGCCAATGCTTTAGGCATAATAAATAAAGAAGATTATGCATTTGGAAACAAAAGATCAGCAATTAAATCGCTTTCTCTAGTTGGTGAAATGATTGGAGTAGATTATCAAACGACTGCAGCAATGATATTAGATTTTTCTATTAAAAAGATTTTACATATAATTGAGCCCATGATAAAAGAATATCATTTGGATGAGAAAAAAATTAGACTTATTGGTGGAGGAGGAGGGGCGTCAGTTTTAGTTCCCTATATGGCCACAAAATGTAAATTTGCCCATGAAATAGCTAAAAATGCCGAGGTAGTTTCTTCTATAGGTGTAGCAGCGGCAATGATTTATGAAGAAATAGAAAAGACAATCGATAAACCTGATTCAAATGATGTATCTAATGTTATAGAGGAGGTTAAAAAAAGAGCTCTTGATAGAGGTGCTGTACCAGAATCTATATCAATCCAAACTGAATTCGTGAAGGAACGCACATTATTAAGAGCAATAGCCACAGGTAACGTTGAACTAGATATTGGTAAGAACAATCGACAAGAAATTGACGAAAAAGAAGCCTCAGCTATAGCTTGTTCTATCTTAGATAGTAATCATGTTCAACAGATATTAAATATGAAAAATTATTTTGGATTTACTTGTGAGACAATAAAAAAACACTTTTTTGTAAAAAAACGGAAAAACCCAATTGTCATATTAGACAAATTCGGAAGAATAAGATTAATGTTGGATAATGCAAAGATTATCAGCGGAAATAAAAAATTAAAAAATGAAATAGATACAATGGTACATCAATTGATGGATAAATCAAATGAAGAATTGGCTCCTCAAATACATATTTTAGATGATACTAAAATAGTTGATTTTTCAAGTTTAATCTCTCCAGAACATCTTATAGATGCATTAAAAAATGAAATAAATAAAACAAATACAGATAAAATAACAATTATAATAAAAATATAATTTTTACATATTGATTAAAGTATACTAATATATTTTCTATAAATGAATCATTTACCTAAATTTGCTACCCAAAATAATTATTGTTCTCTTTATGTCTTAAAGCTACAGAGGCCTTTTTAAGCAATTGATATAGACTATTGTGACATGGACAATTACATATTTTTGATCCATCATATTCTCTATCTTTGTTAATAATTATACCATTACAATTACCATGATCCTGTTGAATACAATATAAGGATCTTTCAATCAATAGGGCATTTTAGTTACGGAATGATAAAAAAACTTTATCCTTCATATTCATAGAATAACTTGTGTAAAAAAGGTTTTTATGATTGAATTAGATTTGTTAATATCATTTGTTTGAAAATTCAGTGGTAATAGCGGGGCCTGCTTCCGTAGATTTGGCAAGGAGTATTTCTCACAATTTGAATTTGAAAATTATTGAACCAGAGCTAAAAATATTTTTTGATGGAGAAAGCAAGCTTCGCATTCCATCTGTTAATAATAAAGATTGTATAATAGTTCAATCACTTTATCCTCCTCCTGACAGACATATAATTCAGCTACTAATGATTATTCATAAATGTAAAAAAGATCATGCTTCAAAAATAACAGTAATAATTCCCTATATGGCGTATGCAAGACAAGATAAGGCATTTTTGGACGGAGAAATTATTAGTATTGCAGTATTAGCTCAATTAATAGAAAACTTTGGAGTAGACGAAGTAATAACAGTAGATATTCACCAAGAAGTCTCTTTATCATATTTCTCAACAAAGATTAAAAATATTTCGGCTATCCCACTTCTTGCAGATTATATAAAAAATAATGTAACTTTAGAAAAATCTTTTATCATTTCACCTGATGCAGGAGGAATAAAAAGGGCTGAAAAATTTGCTCAATTATTAGAATTACCAATATTGTGCCTGAAAAAAAAGAGAGATAGAAAAACAGGATTTGTTTCCATAGATGAAAATATAGGAATGAAAGTTGATGGAATGAATGCAATTTTGATAGATGATATGATTAGTACCGGAGGAAGTATTGTAAAGGCTTGCGAAGTATTAAAAAAACAAAAAATAGGAAATATTATTGTATTCTGTACTCACGCGATTCTTGTAGATAATGCTTTTGATAAAATTATAAATTCGGGCGTGAAAGAAATTATTTCTACAAATTCAATTCCAAGTATTTGTTCCAAAGTGGATCTATCTCTAATCTTGTCAGACGCATTAGTTAATGCTAATTAATCTGATCGAGGACATTACTCATTAATCAAAATTAATAAGGTGATTGACATTGGTAGAATTAAAAATAGTATTTTTGGGTACTTCTGGAGCTATTCCAACTTATGAGAGAGGATTATCTTCTATTGTCATTGCTAGAGGAGATGAAATAATAATATTTGATGCAGGAGAAGGGATGCAGATTAAGTTTCTCAGATCAAAATTAGGAATAAATAAGAAAATGAAAATATTCATAACACACATTCATGGCGACCATTGCTTAGGGCTGTTAGGTTTATTACAAACCCTTTCGTTAATGGGCAGAACTAAACCTATTGAGATATTTGGTGAGCCTAGATTACAAGAATTTATTTTAATAAATCAAAAGATCCTCAACTTTAATGTTAATTATCAGATTACTATCCATACAATCCAAAAGGAAGGGCTCTTAGTTGAGGAAAAGGATTATCTTGTAAAAGCTTGCCTTGCTGACCATTCTATTCTTGCCTTTTCCTTCATCTTAGAAGAAAACAGGAGACCTGGGATATTTAATCTTGAGCGTGCACACAAATCTGGTATCCCCGAAGGTCAATTGTATAGCCTATTACAACATGGCTTTGATATAGAATACAAAGGTACAAAAATATCTGCAAGGGAGTTTACCGGCCCCTCTCGTGCAGGGCGTAAAATCGGAATCTCTGGAGATACAAGACCATCAAAGAAATTAGAAATATTCTTCAAAGGTTGTGATGTATTAGTTTTTGAATCTACTTTTACAACACAAGAAAGAAAAAAGGCTATTGAAAGATTCCATTCCACCGCATTAGAGGCTTCTTCATTAGCAAAAATCGCAAAAGTAAAAAAATTAATATTAACTCATTTTAGTTCCAGATATACTAACCTTAAGTTAATAGAAACTGAAGCAAAAATAAATTTTGAAAATATACTTATAGCACATGACCTTGACGTAATTAATGTTCCCTATCCAGAAAAAGAATTAACTAAATAGAAGGGATAAGACAAATAGAAAAAATGAATTAATTACTTGTACTATTTGCCAATATTCTCCTTTGTACTATTAATCACATATTCAGCAGCAATACTAGAAGCATTGGTATTCTTTAATGCATCAATTAACAAAGGAATACGGTCCTTTGCAAGATCTTCTACTATAGAAATATCTACTACACTGTTATTTACCTGGTTGATAATAAAATCAATGACGGTAGCTGTAGCATTTGAGTTTTTGGTAATGTTAATGACCAAGGGTACATTAGCCAAGCCATTATCTTTGTCTGTAGTTTGGTTCATAAGATCTTCTGAATCTCTTTCGTTACTCGTCGAAGGATTAGACTCTGTTGAATTTTGTGCTAGTCCTCCATGAACTAGTCCCCAATTCATAAACATCATTGATCCAATGACAATAGATATAAGTAAACAAAGTGAAATTTTCTTACTCATGTAGTATAACTGATCTCGAAATTTATTAATATTTCTACTTTAATCTTTTTAAAGTTGGTAACATAAATTATATTT
>JAICHH010000022.1 GCA_025922715.1 Nitrososphaeraceae archaeon | reverse complement strand
TGGTGGTGTATGGGACGTATATAATCCACAAAGAATTGCTGAAAATTACTCAGTAATGGTAAATAACTTTACTAGTTACCTGTTAAACACAAGCAATCTAATAAACAATGCTCTAGCATCAAATATGAGAGTATACAATACAGCACTTGAACAAACACGTGATAATCTAAAGGCTTTCGCAAAAACTAACACCAATTATATAAAAGCAGTAGAAGAGCAATCAGTTAATAGCTATAATTCGAACGTAAATACTAGCAGCAAGAATAACAACGAAAGACCAACTAGGCTTTAGATTTTAAACCTAGTTCGATGATCTTTTGTAATTTTTTTAGATTATAGGCTATAATTTTTTTATTCGTGATTATTTACGAACTATCTTTTTGTATAAAACTCGCAAGTATTAATAAAAGTATCAAATAATTTTTAGGGTTACGATAAAATTTGTTACTCAGTTATAAGTTGTACAGATAACCAATGTTGATCTAAGGATATCTGATCAGCAATTTTAATTATTTTTATTTTCAAGACCTGTTGACATATCTCGATCTTCAGTTGGAATATCCTGTAATGTTTGATTAGTTACATTTTTGGGATCTATTGGTGTAATTCCTTTTTCCTGAGCCAGGCTCTCATTTATTAAACTATGAGGTATAGTTATAGTGATTATTGTAAATAATATTACTACTAATATTTTGACTTTAGTGTTAATTGTCTCTTCTTTCTCTGTCATCTTCATTTATTAAGTGGATAACATACTATATGAAACCTACTTTAGCGATATACAAATTAAGTTTCATCCAAAAATGATCAAATAAATTTTTAATTTTAATTATCTGTATCTAATTTTTAGAAAGATTTTTCCTTTGTAACAGATTTAGAACTTCTCATAAGAAAATAAAGTGACCATTATAAAAATGTGTAAGAAAAATTGAATAACTATGTTAAAATATACTTAATATTTATCAATAGCGATATTTTTTAGGATTTTGATCAAAATCTTATTTACATGCCTCACGACAAAAAATACTTTCTTCCCATTGATTTCTGAAATATATTGTGTTTTTGATTTATCAACATTCATTCCATAAACTGGATCTTTTACCTTTTTTTCATATACTATTATACATTAAGAAATTTAAGGATAGTAGTAATAAATTGGTAAAGCAATTTTATTTAAAATCAATATATGAAAATTTTACTAAATGTTAGTGTATTCTTCTTCAATAAAGAATAAGCAAATTATTTTTACTAGGAATCCTTAATTTTAGCCTATAAGTAAAACAATTATGACTACTGAAGAAAATATGCATTTGATGAAAATCTTGGATGATGCATGGAATTCGAGAGATTGGTATACTTTCAATAAACTTCATACTAATGATGTTAATGTGTATTGGCCAGGTCAATCTGAACCTACTAGAGGAATTCATAAACATAAAAAAGAAGCCGAAATATTTTTTAATACATTCCCAGATAATCGTGTTGAAAACGATCCATATCTTGTACTTTTTGGTCAGGAGGATTGGACTTGTTCAATTGCTAATTTCAGTGGTACACATACAAATCCAATGGTTGGTGAAAATGGAAAAACTATTCCTCCAACCAATAAAAAATTTCATATAGAATTCTGCACAGTAGCACATTGGAAGAATGGACAAATAATGGAAGAGAGACTATTTTATGATTTGGTAGGATTAATGAGACAATTAGGTTGGATACAATAAGTAAATAAAAAATGATGATTCATTAATAGTAGAGATATACATATGTTGATCTATTTTAATATAATTCAGACCCTATACCTAGCCCTCATATAAATTTCAACTCCAGTTTTAAGCCAATAAGCAATATTCTCAATATGGTTTAGTTTAGTATTTTTAGTAGGAAAAGAGGATAAGATATTTATCCAATCTTTGAGTTTAGTTGAATTAACCCAGTCAAAGGTTAGGTCTGTTTGCATTTTAACTCTTCTTTTTTTATATAGACGGAGTATTTTGGCAATACTGAAACTTTGAATGATTTTTCAAGGTCATTGATTTCACAATTAGCAACTGCAATCTTGCACTTTATTACTATTCAAGAAAGTTTCAGGATAATGATATACCATTTGTAATGTAATCTACAACAAATTTCAAAATGTATGTATGCCTTAACAATTTAACTTAAAGAATAAAGAACTATTTCACAATGGTAAGTTATTATACCTATTCCCTTTCATCTAAAAAAATGAGGAGCAGTCAAAGAGGGATAATAGGAATTTTTGGAATTATCCTTGCAATAATTGCTACCCCTCTGCTTATAATATCCTTAAAAAATCAAGATTTTGTTTTTCTTTCGATATTATTATGGTTTATTGGAGTATTAATACTCTTATGGTGGTTCAAACGTGAAAAAAGTTTAAATTTAAAATTTGCAATGGGAATAATATTTACAGGTCAAATTGTTATGTTTGTTTTCGGTGAGAGTTATATAGATGACAATAATAATTTTATATTTAATAAATATATTTTATTTAGTTCATTTTTAATTGGATTTGGATTGTTATATTTTCTTATAAAATCAAGAAAAAGATTTGCAATTCGCCAGTACTTTAGTAGCGAAATTAAAGGTCAAATTTTAAAAAAACAAAATTACAAATGTGCTGGTTGTAAGAAATTCTTGAGTGTATATGACTTTGACCATATAGACAATGACAGATCCAATAATGATTACAATAACTGTCAAGCTTTATGTCCAATATGTCATGCATTAAAGACAAGAAAAATGAAAAAAAATTTCAATAAATAAAATCCCCCTTTAGAATATAATAATTAAAACATAGGTAGTTAAGTAGTACATAGTTAATGCAAATAATTAATGAAATTTTAAAATAAAATTTGATAGATTGTATTATGTACTTTTCCTGAAACGATGGATTAATGGTTATTGATTAATAACTATAATATCTATAATCTTGGTGTTAATGATAATAATTTTCATTTCTAAACACAAATTCAAAATTTTTTTTACTTAAATTTTTATTATTTTATCTATTTTTTCAGGTAAAATTTAATATTATTATTTGCCCATACATTTTCTTTAGGTTTTGTTATGTACGTAGTTTTACATGCATCTCTCCATTCGCATAGCGTTAATCAAATTATGTATTATATTTCACCAAGTTAGCATACATCTAAATATTTAATCAGTTTACATAAATCTTATGGAATATGTAAATATGGCTGATAAAATTAAAACGTGGTTAAAAGATGAAGATGTTCATTATAATAGAATAGAAGATAATTCAACTGATTTACACATAACATTATGGTTTAGCAAAGACATAAGGTTAGAAGCAATTGTCTGGAATGATAAATTAACTATTTCATCAAACGTGATGTATTTTTCAGAGGATATCAAAAATCTTTTACTAGTTAATGAAAGTTATCGTGATGAACTAGATTTACTATTACATCAACAGGTTCCAAATTTTGTATTTTTGTACAGTAATGATGAATTAACTAATTTGGTTGGTGTACGTATTTTTAAAGATATTTGGTCTGATTCTTTAACTAAAACATCATTTTTTGATACAATAGTTGCAGTTCAACATAGTATCTACATAGTAAAGATAAAAGAAAGAGAATGGGCTAAACTAAAAGTATAACATTATTTTTGTAACTTTATTTTTAGAATTTATTGAAACTGTAATAAATAATTTAGCAATCATACTATATTACAAAATAAAAATGAAAGGCAATTATACAGCAAGTATTGAACTACAGAAGGAATTTGCTAAGAAGGTTATAACTTATGACTATTTAAATAATGTCGATACTGTTTGTGGTATAGATGTGTCTTATAAGGGGTTGAATGCTTTTTGTTCTGCTGTAATAGTTAATAAAAATACCCTTGAATCCATTGAGATAGCGAATGAAAAAAGTATTGTGAAATATCCATATATCCCAGGGCTTTTTATGTTAAAAGAAGCAAAACCTTTACTAGAAATATTAAGGTTATTGAAAAAATCATTTGATGTACTGTTAATTGATGGTCATGGAATCTTACATCCAAGAAAATGTGGATTAGCTTGCTATATAGGTATATTAATTGACAAACCAACAATAGGCGTTGCAAAGAACTTATTATGTGGTTCCATATTAGAAAGTAATTATATAGAATACAATAAAAAAATTCTAGGATATAGAATTAGAAAGAATAATAAAAAAGATATCTATGTCAGTGTAGGACATAAAATCAGTCTAGAAACTGCAGTTAACATCATAATAAACCTAACTAAAAAAAATGAATTTATTCCAGAACCTTTAAAAATAGCAGATAGCAATTCTAAAAAATATAGTAATTTTAAATAAATGATACAATATTAAATTTATGCAATTAATTAATTTTTATAATTAAAGTAAGTTTATTATACTAATTAAATAAGTACTACTTCAGAGGGAACTAATAACTACAGCGTTGCTAAACATACAAGTCTCAACCTCGTATTGGGATTAGCAATTATTGATAATCCACCATTAGCTCTTGTAATCAATAGAAATTAATAACTGCTAATTAAAAGAATATTATAAATATAATTGTGACAAACTAACTGTTAATAAAATAAAATTACAATAATATAGAACTTAATTATATATAGGTAAGATACATGTTAAGTGATTTGAACATGAGTGGGTAGGTATTTGATAACTATTAAAAAATAGAATTTAGAAAATAAATTGTTATTTTCTATTTTTCACTATCTAGTATGGATGATAAGAATTGTATCTGTTTTCTTCGTAACCATATGAACTATCATAGGTATTTTCATTATTATATCCATCATCTCTATTGTAATCGTCATTACGTGGCTGTTCATTGTAGTAATCGTCATTACGTGGCTGTTCATTGTAGTAATCTTTATCTTTTTGCCCTATAATTATGGTTCTTTTGTCTTGAGGTTCTACCGGCTTGATGTCAACAACACATACAGCTTGTAATTGGCCTTGCTGATTAAAGTGTGATTCAAGTAAGAATGAGGCTACTATTAGTACATTTGTTCCAGGAGTTATCGTTACGCTTGAATTAAATTGCCCTTGTGCTGAGGCTGGAAGATTCTTTAATATTGCTTTATTACCGTCAATTATGACTTTACCTGGTGAAGTGAACGAAAGATCCTGAACAGCTGGATTGGCTCCACATATTGAATTATTACCTAATATTACATAATGGTTATGGAAAACTGGATCGGTGGGACTTTTTTGTAATATACTATCTACTATACCCAATTTAGGATGTGAAGTGGTAGCAATAACATTCAGAGAACTATTATTGACTAGCGTTACAACTCCATACCCAAAATTTTTGTCGCTACCATCTTGAGGAATATCACCTCTTGTTTTAAAGACAATATCTTTTATAATATTTTTATCTATGTCTATAATTGCTTTTTGTAGATCCAAATAATCGTCATCTGGATACGATGATGCAGCTAGTGGTGAAAAAATCATTCCAGCTACAAACATAGCCATTATTGTGAAAATGTTTCCTTTCGACATATGTACTAAATATTTATATCATATTTATCTATAATGTAATATCTTATAACAATTATATTATGTGAGATAATGAGAGAAATTAAATAATAATTCTAATCACTAGGAAGAGTTTATATTAATTATCTTATTCTTCATATAGAAAATAATCAGGGCCTCATTTTATCATCTATATTACTAAAAATTTGTTATATATTCTTAGTAATTATTCTTGATATTCTTAGATAAGAATTATTGAAGTGTATCATATGTAGATCATTATATATTAAAAAATAGATTATACATTCGTTGATAAAGATTTAACAAATGATAGATAGAAGACGAAAGAAGAAATATTAATGCTGTGATATCATTTCCTATTTTCATGATTTACTATTGTATCATTAGAAATATAAAGAGTGGGATAAGTGATTCAACTAATGAATATTCCAAATACTTGATTTTAAACTAAAAAATGGTCTTTCAGTTTTAGTCACATCTATAATAGTAGAAAATCTTTGTTACCCATAAGGGTAATAGTTAAGGAAATATTTGTTTACTTTCAAATCTAGTTTTGAAAATATAAAAATGATCAACATAAAATCGACAATAAAAATAAAGCAAAAATCTTTTAGTTTGTTATTTCCATTCTCGCATGAGCCTGATGTCTTCCCATCTAACCAATCCTTATATTTAGATAGACCTATCAAATTATAGAAATGCAATTTCCCATCGAATCGAAATCACTATGAAACAATAGAAATTCTTAATAGTTCATTCATTTCGATATCTCAATATCTCCTCAAACCACACTTCATTGTTGGCAATTCTTTTTAGAATATTTTCTCTCCATTTGGCTTCATCCATACTAAATATTTTTTTAACAAATAAATCATAATCTTTATCAGTCCAGTCATTCTCTTGCTTAGTGAAGTTTATTTCGATATTACGCTTTCCAGGAATTTTCAATACCCGCATAAGAGAACCTTTTTCGTTTGAATAATTATCTAATAGTCTTTTTATTACATCATCAAAGGTTTCTTTCATTTTCACAATAGATTGAAGTTTTTTATGTGTTTCATCACTAATCTTTACAGATTTAAAAACTATAGGGTATTTCACATTAAATATTATTTTAATTTCCTTTATTTAAAATTTTTTTCCTTATTAAAAATATTAATAATAATAGTGCCTTAGCTTAAGAATGTCTTTCATTGATAGAGTAGATCGAGTTTCATAATACTACATGCATTTTAATTATGATTTTAATGATTAAAAAATTGTTTTGTACTAAAATAGATTCACCATGAGATTTAGTAAAAAAATCAGAAAAGAAAATTAAAAAGAATATTATAAATAATATTATAAATAGTAAATAAAATAAACTCGAAAATAAACAATACAATCCAGGAAAATTACAATACTGAATAGATATTTAATTTTATTCCTTTTCACTTAAATTTCATCTGTTTTAAAACTAGTGTAAAAAATTGTTTTTTAATTAGTTCCTCCTGAATCCAAAAGTTGCGATTATGTAAATACCATCAAATACAATAGAACAATCATTGATTCAATTATAAATATTAATTTGAATTTTTTTAAGTCTAAATTTGAATGGCTTTTCATAGTCACTGGTTTCATAACTAGCAACTGCAAATCTTGGCTAGTTATGGCTATTATTGAATCTCATGGTGTTTATGTGAATCCAGATGTCATAAAAATCCCCTATTCATTATTATTAAAATATTTTCCTCATTACTTTTTTTATTAATCATTTTACCCAGGCAATCCTTTACTATTCAAGTTTAATTATTTATTTTTCTTTTTTTCCAATATCCAATTATTAGGATTATTACTCCAATAATAATTCCAAAAACTGAAAAAACATACGAGTTAGTTGTTATAAAACAATTTCTTTGCAAATCTACAGTTGTATTGTTTTGAGGATCAATCTCTAGTGGTGAATTATAATATTCTGATAATTTCGTGAGACAGTTAAAACTTTGGAAATTTAAATATATACTTAATATTGCACTTGTTATTAACATAAACGAACCAATAGTATAATATCTATATCTTCTAGAGGTAATCAAGTAAAATAATAATTTTAATGATTTCAATCGGAGTGAAATAATAATTTAAATTCTCTAATATATAAAATTCATTAGATGCAGAAATCCCTCTTAATCTGCTTTATGAATTTCAGAGAGGTCGATTAATAACTTGAGCATATGTTAACTTAGTTAACTGCTCTTTAAAACAAAAATTTTTATAATTTTTATATGAAAAAAATTAATAAAAGAAATAAACAAAAAATTTTAAAAAATCATTACCAATAAAGAGATATGATTTACAAGACCAGTAATTCGAAATAATTTTAATTTTGAATTAAAATATTATCTCGATGTTATTTATAGTGATTAATGCAAATCCAATAGTAACATGTTTTAATTTTGTTGTATTATTTATTTAATGTTTAAATATCTTCAGATCGAATTAAAGTCAAAGTTGACATTAATCTATCGATATTATTAATATCATGTTGAACTTTTTCTTTCAAGTCATCCATTGTGTCAAATATTATTTCTACTACTAGATCGTATGGTCCATTAATAATATCAACATTTACAACATTGTCTAATTTTTCAATAATATTAGCAATCTCATACCTAACTTCAGGATTACAAATGATCAGAAGATATGCTCTTAACATGTCATATACAAATAATAGATCTATAAAAGGAATGGTGCATTTTGTTAAATCACAATAAAATCAGTGCACAAGTTAGTAAATAAAAATACTATAAAATAAATAAACTAAAATAAAGATATACTGGATCAATGTATGAAAAAGGAGTTTATTCATTATTGTTTCTTGGGTTAACTTTGTTAACATATTTTTAAATATTCTGAAGCGTGTAAAAGACTACTCTAAACAACAAGATTGAAGTAGCCATAGCCAGTATCTACTGCTTGCTCCATATAGTAGGCTATGGCTATTACTAAACTTTCTTCAATTATCCAATAATTTTTCAAGATATTGATATCATATAGTATAAGGATTGGTCAATCTCTCCATAACTATTCTGTTATTGCTCCTAAATAGGCCATGGTCTGTATTGACTGTTAAATAAGTTATCTAGTTGATTTACATTAGTTAAAATCCTAATAGCATGGATAAAGATATTTCTTTAGCAATAATAAAAAATAGATATAGTTATAAACATAATTATTATCCAATATATCATTTCAAGTGATTCTACGATATATAACCCATAAGACATTATTAAAAAAGAGGTAAGAAGATTTAGGTATGTAGAGCTTGTAGAAGTCACGAACTACGTCTGATACACTATAACTGAAAAAGATAATATAAAAACAAATTCTGTATTCCCAAAATGAAGTAGAACGATCTGATGGCCACATTATCTGTTTAAAGTAACGTCAAGAAACTCACATCAGTATAAAAACCACAAGACACATTTGATGTGATTTTTATTCAATATATTTAATTTAATTTTCAATTATATTCATTCTTAGATAACATATAGTATATATGGATAAATCTGAAATAACATTTTTTTCATTTATTTATCTCCAGATTTTATTGAATGGTTTCCTTCTATGAAAATATTCTTTAGCCTTTTGTTTATATCCTACACCTAGAATAAACCATATGGTGAAATAGTTAGGATATAGTTCCATGAATTTATCATAGCATTCTATATCATTGCTATTTTTTAATTCATCCGAATATAGTTCCACCATTCAAACAACACTTTCAATTTTTTCCTTAAGCATAACTTTTAATTCTTACAATTACAAAATTTAGAAAATTTGACTATTGTACAAGTTATACTTTAGAGTATTTTCGTAGTATATAATTCCGAGTATAAATGATTGACTATTCTAAACGAATTATGAATGAATTCATTATCAACAATTAGTACATTTCTACAATTTTATCTCATTATTAATACCATATATTAATAAAAATTTCTAAATTCGTCATTGTTCTGTGTCATAGCATATCTATATACCATAATAATTTGCTCCAAATATCAGGCTATGGCAATTAACTTAATTTTATAGAGTCTGTTGTTCCTTTTATTGCTATTGTAAGCTGCCAATAATTAGAATAAATTCAAATACTAAGCATATTCAATAATTTTTTATTACGAAACAATGACATAAAAGCAATTTATAGCTATTATTCTGACATAAATACTAGCAACAACAAAGAAAAACTACCATTTTTTATGATATACAATTTTAAGTGTTTTTATTTTCTATATATGTTAACACATTTATATGTTCAGGAGTAATATTGTGTAATGTTTGATTAGTTACATTTTTTGAATCTATTAGTGTAATTCCTTTTTCCTGAGCCATGCTCTCATTTATTAAAATATGTAGTACAGTTATAGTGATTATTGTAAATAATATTACTACTAATATTTTGACTTTAGTGTTAATCGTCTCTTCTTTCTCTGTCATCTTCATTCATCAACTATATAACATACTATATCAAACCTTCTTAGAAGCAATTTATACGGATATAGTTCAATTTTTGAATGGATATTCATCAAGTCAGTCTTGAATTTCTAATATTTAAGTTACATTTTTATCAGAAAACTATTAAACGTCTATTATCCTTTTTTAATCTTTTACTGTATATAAATTATGAATGTGATTTTTTACTTATTAATTTATCTTTGAAATTTTATTGATATTATATAGGTGTTGGAATATTTAGCAGTGACAACCCCTTAAACACCAAAATGACTTGCAGGTTTATCACCAAATATGATATATCCTCTGCATGATTGATGGTATTGACTAATCATTATTTCCAACAATATATGACAGATATAGTGATTAATGATTTGATTATTTGAGATGTCATTAGGATTGAACTTATTTTTTTTGATATGAATTTATTAAATTAAATTAATAAATTCTTTACGAATATTTGATAAAAAAAGAAAAAAATTAAGTTATTTGTTGTTGTTGAAGTGTTTAATTTCTTGACCATTATTTCTAATATATTGGATAGTTTTGTTGATAGTGAGCTGGATAATACGATTTTTCAGCGGGTTGTACGTCTAGATTATAGGTTGCTCCTGCTGTAAAAATAAAACAATTAAGGAAATGGTACTGCCTTAAAAGGAAGTATAAATTGTACTTCGTCTACCTCTTCCTTTTCTTTTTCTCTTACATTATCATCACTATCGTCTTCCTTTCCTAAAGCAATATAATTAGATGAAATATCTATACTTTATAAATTAATTCATAATAAAATAGATTATTTAATCTTAAATATGTTTTTACTGTAGTATTTGGACTGTGTTGACGATGATTTAATAGTTAGAGATATTCAATTAAGTAAATTTAATTGGTATACCCTTATAATTGCAATAGTAGTGGTAAGACCACAATACCACAACAATAATAAAGCTATGATAGAGTCCACTATTTTGTTATGATTTATTTGATATTATTGAAAATTTGAATCACTTTATTTATTTATTTACTAAATTCTCATAGCCGAAGTCATCTAGATTGAGATTTTAATCAATCTTTTTTATTTGAAAATTATTTCTAGTATTACATTAAAAGAAAAAGTTAAGTCGATAGATATATATGGAAACAGTTGACAGTTGCTGTGACTATAGAAGGTTTATAGAGTAACATAGATCCGTAGGATAATATACATTTTTACTTCTATTCCTTAATAAAAAAAGAAATCAGGAATGTTGTTGACCAAATAAAGTAGGCAAATTCGCTTCTACTAGAATATTAGTAGAATGTTTAGGATTTATTATAAAGGATTGAAATAATCATATAATGATGTATAGATTCAAGTATATTAAACACAATAAGGCTAGGTTTAAGATAGGTAAAAGAGAAGAAGGAACAAAAATACTTTCAGAATTTTTTAATGAATATAAGAATCAAATAAATGGATTAAAGGGATTTGTAATAATGAATAGTATAGTTGATTCACAAGAAACTATAGCACTAACTTTTTGGGAAACAAAAGAAGATATGGATGTATATCATAAGCTTAATAATAAATGGTTTAATATAATAACAGAAAGAATTAAACCATTATTCGAACGATTGCCAGAGAGAAGCGATTATACTGTATTTAATTTTACGACATTATATTCCTCTTAAATTATCATACCATTAATAATTTATTACTAATATATTGTTATTCTTGGGTTGTGATCCTATTAGATATTTGATGCAACCTTTACAATTCTATGAATATGGTTATACAATAATTATACAAATACTCTATCAAATTTTAATTTAACTAATGATGCGGACAAATACCAGTATAGATTAATATTGATAGTAGTGGTGCTAAAATAAGAGACTAATGTTATAGTAATAAGGGATAATATTTAAGATTTACTAAAATATTTTTTTATTGTATTTTATTGTACTTAATATAATTCACATACTTAAAATTAAAACACCTTCTAAACCATTTTAATTCTAACTGCGATTTCTAATTGTCATGTAAGTATTTTATTATAGTAAAATAATAGAAAATTAATTAAACTTCTTTGACTGTAGTATATAATAATTCTCCCATTTCGTTATGCATTTTTAGTAAGTTTAATCCTTTTTCTGTAGTCTTGAACGTTTGAGTTCCATCAATATATTCTATTAGATTATTTTCTATCAAAACAGAAAGATATTCCTTTAATTGATTATAACTTATATACGCTTTGTACATAATTTTTGTCTTGGTTGTTCCTCCATTTGCAGCGTCTAATATATTACCTACTATTTCTGTTCTGCTTCTATATTTCATGTATAATACATATGTAATTACTTATTTTAATCTATTGTCCACAGAAGAAAGAAAATTATAGTAGCTCAAGTTATCCACAATCTTTTAGATAATGCTTTAAAATTTACTACCACTCACATGCAGCAACTGATATTTGTTAGTATAGATAAAAAGAAGAAGGAAAGTCAAGAAGAAGAGGATGAAGAAGTTATTGTAAGTGTGAAAGATACTGGAGAGGATATATCAAAGAAAGTCATCTAAATTATTTACAAAATTTGCTACTTCTGATCCAACTACTGGGACTGGCTTGGGACTATATATTTGTAAGAATATTGTAGAAGCACATGGTGGTAGAATATGGGAGTAAATAACTTAGGTGAAAATGGAGCAATATTTAGTTTTACATTGCCAATTACATAGTAACATATCAATTTACTTCTCTAAATTAGTATTATGCATTCTTTAAGTCAATGATATTAAAAAACTATCGTGATATTGCTGTATTGGTATTGGTATTGGTCTATTTATCTTTCCAACGATTGTGTAGGTTACAATAAATCGTTTTTTATCTAATACTCATTTAACTCTATTTGGAGGTCAATTAATATCCTTTCGTAGAAGCACATTATGTAGTAGAATATTTAATACTGAAAATAATTTTTGTTATTATAGCTGGGAATCAATCAAGAAATTATTCTAAAATTTATAGAAAATTCAAGTGCAACTCCAAAACTGGTATTATATTTATTTAAAGAAATTAAAAAAAAACTAAAGAATATTTCAAGTAAACATACTAACTTTAAAATATTATTTAATCTAAAAGATATTTTATCCAAATTAAAAGGACATACAGAAATAATAGAGAAATTAATGAGAAACAGATGGAACTTCTAATTTTTTCTTTTGTTTTTGTTCATATATTTTCTTTTTTTCATCAATTTTATTATCTATATATTCCTTAAAATTAGCAGAATGTCTAAATAAAGCGTGAAATTTGACATTATTTTCTTTAAACAATTCTTCTGCGCCTTGTTCCCTATCAATTATACAAATTATTCCTGATACTTCCATTCCCAATTTTTTTATCCGATTAAGCGTTTTATTTATTACACTTTTTCCTGTAGTTATTACATCATCCACTATTACAATTGGAGATAGTAGATTTCCTTCAAAAAAAGCCAATGGTCCATTTGATTGAGGTCCATGTTTTTTTGGTTCTTTTCTTACAAAGAATGCCGATAGCGGATTAGATTCAGTTAAGGAACTCTTTAAGCATATTGCAGTAACCAACGGAATTGAACCTGTTTCCAATCCACCTACAGATTTAACTTTAAACTTTCGAGCTTCTTTTAATAATAAGTCGCTAATAATATCTAATCCTTCTGGATCTAAAATACAATTTTTAGAATTATAATAGTAATTGCTAAATTCGCCACTAGAAAGTTTAAATGGTTTATCATAGTCAGATATTAGTATTGCTTTTCGTTTTATAAGATCTTCTAATATCTTTTTATTATTCACTAAATTTTGGCCCCCCTTTCTCTAATATATATTATCTTATAATATTATCTATCCTTTTCTTTTATAAATTATAGATTTAATTTAGTAAAAAGTTTTATCTTATTATTTTTTAATTGCTCATTTATGGAAGTTGGAATTTATTGTTATAATGTTTAGTAATGAGGTTTCTAATTAAATTAGCAGATGAAATAAAATATTACTACTCAAATTTGATAATATTGTATTACTATAAATACTTATTTTAAGAAATTTTATATTTATAAAATGGTAAAAAAGAATCTAATTAGTTTTTTAGTCGGTCAGTAGTAGTTTTCGAGTTCATTCAATATATCTTTTGTCTTCCTGTCTTTAAGTGCCTCAATTTAATACTAACTATTTGAATTATCATAATGAATATCTAACAAAATGACTTGAAAAAAACATGAATTACGGGCTATAGGCTTTAGAAACATATTAGAAACACTAACAATTAATTTTTTTATTATCTCATTTAGTAATATCATTCATGCTAACAATATAAATAATCATTGAAGTATATTCATTAAGTGAATATTCTGTCCTTCTTGTATAGACAGTACTTAAGGTAATTTTTTTATAAATTAAAACATTCACTGTAACAATATCATAATTTGTAAAACTAAATGATAGAAAAAGAGACTATCTTGTATATTTTTCTATAATTGATTTATGTTGTGGATATAATTTGGTTAGTGTTTTCATATCTCCTATCTTCCAGTCTTGGTAATCGAATCCGGGCGAAACAGTGCAGCCCACTAAAGAATAAGAATTGTAGTCATCGACTGCTGCTGCAAACCAACATCCTGACTTTACAGCGGCTTGAAATATATGTCCATTATCAATATTCTCTCCTAATGTGACTTCACTTAATTTTCCATTTGGTTCTATTATATACAAAGTTAAGCTGCTTCCAGCATAAAAATGCCACAGCTCATCAGATTTCATTACATGAAAAGATGAAAATTCATCTCCTACAAGTAAATAATAGATAGCAGTACAAAGATGCCTAGGCCCATGATATTTAGGCGAGTTTACTAATTCTAGCGATTTGTAGGATTCAACGAAGTATCCTCCCTCAGGATGTTTCTGGAGATTCAATTTGCTGATCCAATATTCACTATCTTTATCCAAGACTAAGATATACTCATTAGCTTAATTTATTAAGTATATATTATGTTATGGTTAGATCAAGAATAGGAAAAAATCCTTCGTTTAGCATCTCCACAATCTTTTGTTTATTTGATAATTGAGTTTTATTTGAAGAATCATGACAACAATTCATAAGGATGCCTTAAGTTGAGAAAAAGAAATACATTTTAGAACTTTATTTACTGAAATTAACTATAGAGTGATGATACATGAAGATTCAGATGAGTAAATATTAAACATAAATAAAGATTAAAGTTCTAACTTAGAAAGGTTTTACAATTTACTTAATAAGAAGTTATTTTATGTGCAGTTATAGATACATAATTCGGAATTATATTTAGGTATAAAGATATACAAGAATCTCCTTTTAAATAATAGGTCCTATCAGTAATAACAAACAACTTTTTATATTTATCCAAACTTCTGTCTTCTTTTGTTAATTAATACATGTTAGGCAATACAATTCTGTTTATTGTTTCTTATATGCCATTAACAAAATTTTCTCTAAGAACAATATTTATTCAAAAGTTATAGTTATTATATATACCAAGTTATCACAAATAGAACTGTAATAAACTTTTTTTTGATAATATTACCAAATATAATGATATATTTATTTATGTGAATCTATAGTCCTGTTAATTTAAGGAAATAGATTTAGCTGTGAATGCTCTATTTCTAATCTGATGACCGTTAGATTATTTGAAAGAAATAGAACACTCATATATTTATTGTAATGTATTCTCTGTATTTGTACTTTCTCAGTCTCAGTTTACGTAATACATCTAATGCATTGGAACCTTTTAAGGATCAAAAAAGAAGTCATGTTGCTGTATGGGATTGGATTCAGAGAGTTGGTTCGTG
>JAICHH010000021.1 GCA_025922715.1 Nitrososphaeraceae archaeon | reverse complement strand
TGCCACGATATCTTCAAGTCGTAAAACCATAATGACTATAGTAGAGTCGGATATTTTAGAAGAGTTAATTAAAAAACTCAAACATGTAAATGACAAGAGTGAAAAAAAGATTGGTGTAATCTCCATTCAATCAGTTGATGCTTTAGTCCATCTATAACATGATTCTTGGATCCAGTTTTTTATCTCTAAATATTTTATTTTTTACAAAATCGTAATATGGTTTAATGTTTATAGAATTCAGCCTATATTATAACTATATACCAATAAGATTCAAATCGCTTCCCGTCCATTTTAATTAAGTCTAAATTGCATCCCACTTCAATTCACTATATTGTATAAAATGATAATATTGAATTATAAATCTAATTTTTAGATTCTCATTTTTCACACCATTAATTAAAACTGCAAAATCAGCTCCAGATCTTTTGTTTTGGTTGTTATTCATTAAATCTAACTACCTTTTAATACTTAAATTTTTTAATATTAGTAATGACCATCTTCGACCTAGAACATTCCGAATATCTAATATTTCACATTTTTCTTCAAGTTTTAGGTTCCGATCTAGAATTAAAAATTTTTCATTAGATACTTTCACCAATACGTAAAGTAAATGATATTTATAGTAATAAATATTAAAACAATAAGACTATTACACCTGCCGATCTGAAAACAATTATTATTTATTTCAATGTTTTGAATAACCAAGGTCTTAATAATTTAGTTAAAAAAGGCATTATTAAATAAGTCATTAACAGAACTGTTATAGTAATACCGATAAGTCTTAGTTAAAAAGGAATTGATAACATTTCTGTTAAAGTATGTATTTGAGGAACTAAAGTGGTTAGTAGAATCGATATAACAGGAATAGTAACAATTACCATTTTGTAACAGGGTGGAGGTCTTAATGCTAATATCGAAGAAGATTTATCGTTATAATAAGGAGTAGACCAAAACTCTAATCCTGAAAGTTTTTGGACGTGAGGATCGGCTTCTACTATTCCCTGCCTTTCTTTAACCATTCATTACGTATTGAAGAGTTTCCCCATTTTGTGAGAGTCTCATAATTGTTAAACCTAAATATTACAACGTATTCAAGTTTAGATTTATCGGTTGGTCTTATTATATCAATCCCCATACTTCCTTCTTGTCTAGAGACCTCCGTGGAAATTCCTAAAAGCCATTCTTCAAATTCTTTGATTTTATTCTTTTTAGCAATACGTTTAACAATTACAGTAACTGGTTTAGAAGAATTATTATTATCGGTATTGTATTTGGCCATATTACTCTATATTTAGTAGAAAATTATACTTTATGTGTAGCAGACAAAAGAAAATGTTATTATTAATATAAGCATTATTCAGCATAGTATTAAGACGTAATATGTATTATTTTTGTTTTTGTTATTTATGATATGATGGTATATAGATAATAAATTCTATATTAATCAATATATAAATCTGAATGTTCACACATTAATCAAATTTAACCGGAAATATAATGGGTTGTGAAGAATGTAAAAAAATTGGTTCAGATTGGGTTCATTACGTCTTTGTCTTTCATATAGACATGTTGGTTGTCGTGATCATCAGTCAAATACGGTCCAAAATATTTCTAGAAAAACAGGACATCGACTTAATTCTATTAGATGAGGTTATGTCAGATGGCAGATCTTTATGAAATGAATAACGATGATATAGATTATTAGTGTTGACATTTGGTCAATAATAATTTAAAAACCTATTCCAACCCGTTGATTGTTACATTACCTAATTAACCATTCTATTTTATCAATGATAAAGAAAAATTAAGAAAATTAGTCCAGAGGCAGAAGAATCACGTAAGAGAAGTAAATATTGTAAGACCCTAAAATATTTTATCAATTAATAAGAAACAATAAGCTATTTGTAGATTTATAATTAAACCAAACGATCAAAATTTTTATAATTATAACAATCACTTATTATTAATTATAATAGTATGAATATATATAAACATAATATAGTAACCACTATTAGTAAAATATTTTTGAAGAAAATTTTTTTCTCTTTGGTAATATTATATTTTATAATTTGTAAACCTTTAGACTTATAAAATATAGAAGATAATAAATTAATGTGATATCAAATAAAAGGCTTAATGTTTTAGGAGTTGCTTCTAGTATGCGAAAAGAATCCACCAGTACTAAAGCCTTGAATTTAACACTTGATATAATAAAGACAAATTATGGTGCAGAAATTCAAATTTTGGACTTAAGACAAACAATACTACCATTTTTGTATTATCAAGAACATGATAAAAAAACGGAAATCTCAATAGCTGAAAAAATGGTAAAGTGGGCTGATGCTTTTATTCTATCTACTCCTGATTATCATGGTTCTATGGCTGGTTCTATGAAAAATTTTCTAGATTACTTTTGGTCTGAATTTGCAGGAAAACTTTTTGGGTATATATGTTCCTCTCATGAAAAAGGATTGACAGTAATGGATCAGATGCGCACAGCAGTAAGACAATGTTATGGATGGAGTATGCCTTATGGCATCTCTATAAATGGAGAAAAAGACTTTAGAACAAATGGAAATATTAGAAACGAATCATTATCACAAAGGATACAAATGTTAGCTCGAGATATCGTAATATATGGAAAATTACATAGAAATCAATTCCTTAATGATTTAAGTTCTCAAGAAATAAATACATTTGCCTCTCACTACAGACATTAATTTATGGCTATTTGTAATTAGATTCAGTTTACTCTAGATTCTTTGTGTGATTGATCACCTATTGAATTGCTATGATAGGTATGAATGAGAATATTGGTACTTGTCAATAAATAAAAAGAATTAATCTATGAGTTTAAATCCCATCTAGATGCAATAATAGAGTGCAATAATAGAGGTTATTTTTATTTATATAATTGAATGTAAAATAGTTTTAATTCATTAACATATATACTAATTTTCAATCGCAAGTCGATCATGATTTATCTATTATAATTTATAGGGCTTTATCTTATAATTTGTCATTGCTTTTTATATATAGTTGATTAACTACCAAATCAGATTTATTAACTCTCTGCACAAAGATATATCAATCGAGTCATATAGAAAGTTAGAATCATTTCTAACGTGATAAGAAAACTTTTTGCTACAAACTTTTTATATAGACATAACTAACTATTTAATAATGGATTATAAAAAAATCGGAGAGCAAATTATGAGTCTTGATCCAGCTATCCGTTTTGTAACAATATTTGATATTAATGATAACATATTTCTTTTTTCTGAACATAGACCTGGAGTAACAAATCTCCTAACAAAAGAAGAAAGCAAACATTCTCTTCAAATTGCACTTGGTGCATGGAAAATGCGCCGTACACTCGAAAAAAAGATCGGAAAAGGGAAGTTTGTACTTGCTGAATATGAAAAGATAAAACGCATTACTATGCCTTTAGATAAGAATCATTTGCTTTATATAACTACAGAGGCTGGATGTGATGCTCTTAGCCTAGTTGATAAAATTAAAAAATTAGATTATAAATAGAGTTGTACTGAAAGAGCGATATATTTTATTAATCTCAAAAAGAACTTATATAAATGTAACACTAAACATTATTAATATGTCTAGTGATTCTATAGACTATAATCCAGGAGATATTATTAAAAAAGAAGCAAGAGGTTTAGGTGAAGCTGACCTTGGTGAAGTTCAAGAAATTTCAGGAGAATATATAATAACTCAAAGAGGTAATGTAGACAAAGACAAATTCTATATCCCTAAAAATTTGCTAGAGCGTTTTGATGGCGATACGGTCTATTTAAGAGTAACAGAGGAAGAAGCAAAACAATACAAAAAAGACTAACTTCTTACAAACTTAATTTTGAAGAATTATATTTTATGTAATACCTCTTATTTAATAAATTTTTTACTTATTTTTATAAATATTAATCTTTCTAGTCCAATCGCTAGGAACTTCAATAAATCAACAACAACACTGAATTGTAGTTAATATTTGCTCCATAAAAGAAATCCATCTTTTTGAGTTATTGTGTCTATAGAGTGAGATAAAAAATTATTTTTTATAAGAGTATTTCTATCTCCTACTACTATTGTTTTTCTCTTACTCCTTGAGAATGCAACACATGATCTTGGAATATTAACAAATCCTATAGCTTCTTGATAATTCGGTTTATTGTTCGATCGAACCATTGATATTATTGTAACTTCTGCTTCTTGACCTTGAAATTCATCAATTGTTCCAATTCTTATCCCTTTTTGTAGATAAAAATTGCATAGTCTTTCTTGTTGTTTATATGGTGTTGTAACAATAATATCCTTAATTCCCATACTGATACATCCATCAACAATCTCTTTGATAATTGCAACTTCTCCTTTATTTGTAAAATGCTTTTCTTCTTTACACTTTCCATTAGTATCAACAAATACAACATTTTTATCATGTTTAAGGAGTCTATATAAGTTATCATTGATCCCATCATAATCTTTATTAGCTATATCTGCGGTGGATATATTCATAACAGAAGAATCGGCTTCAAGTTTATACTCATAATAAGGATTAATCAAATCTAAAATATCTTTGTTAAATCTATATTCTCTTTTAAGTAACGTAGTATGAAAATGTTCCAAGACAGAGCCAAATAGGCTTTCCGTTACATAATCATTGGATACTGGTGGCAGTTGTTTATCATCTCCAATGACAATAATTTTACCATTATTATCTCTTAGCGAGGAAAATAACATTCCCATTCTGTCAAGACCAACTAATCCTGCCTCATCTACTATAACTGCTCCAACTTTAATTATATTGCCAAGATCTTTAGCACTATAATCTGTACTTAATATTATTCTAGCGCTTTGAAAAAAATCTTTGGCTATAGTTATCTTATTATAAAACTTATTATTATCAGCATAGTTAGAATAGCCTGAACTACAATAATCCTCTACAATATTATCAAAGGTATATTTAATAAGATGATTATATGTTCTATTTAGATTAGCAACGTTACCATATCTAATAACAAACCCACTAGGTATTTGAATTTTTTCCCGTTGTAGAAGAGAATCTATTTTTGATAAAATGCTATCAATCATCACATTGGTTGGAGCAGTAACTAAAATTGGAAAATAATCATCATTTAAAAGATCAAAACAACAATGTGAGATAACAGTTGATTTTCCAGTACCAGGAGGTCCTGTGACAGGAACTGTTTTTTCTGAATTTATTCTATATCTTGCTGTCTTTTGCTCAAAATTTTCAATTCCATCAAAGGATGGAAACTTTCGACCAGTATTCATTTTGTTTATACTAGTCCATTCATATCAAGTAACTACCTTCTTTGCATACCTATAATATTCTGCTCATCTTGCCTAAGACTTCTTTTCTTTAATACTATATCATCAGCGTAGGAAGATAGTCTAAAGAAACTATCAAGAAATTTCATTGATATTAATCCACTACTAAAATTAAATCTGTCAATAGTAAGAGGGGATTTATCTCTGTTATCGTACAAAAGATAATACAAATCATCTCTGTAAAATTCTAGTGTAATTGATTTTCTATCGATATCAATTGCTCTTATAACTGCATTAGGATTACTTCCTAAATTTGGAGTACCATCAGAAATAGTCACATGTTCACCTACACTAAAATCTAAGAATTGACCAAAATATTCATCACCTAGTAAAGTAATTTTTTGTTTCTCCGCTTCAATTGAAGAGGTATCAATATACAAATTTGTAATAGCAGATCCTTCCCTTTGTCTTTTCTCTGCCGACTGTAAAACTACATATGCTTTCCATCTATCATCAAGTGAAACTTCTTCTCTTATTCTTTTCGAAAGACGAAATTCTATGTTTCTTTTTATTCTTTCATCTTCTGTTAATACATTATTACTAACAAATGCCCAATTTAAACATCCTTCTCTCAATGGGCATTTAGGACAAAAGCCAGTAATTTGTGGAGAAACCTCAGACTTCCAAATTTGTATATATTTGTCTATTACTTTGTATACTTTTGCAAAATCAAATTTTTTTCTATTACCATCTTTATCAGCAAATTGCCATGTATATTTAGGAGGTTCTTTTAGATTTAATGTTTGCATAAGTAAAAGAGCCTCAGCATCTGCTTGAAGATTCCAAACAGCAGTTCTTGGTCGATAATTACCTGTTTTTATTTGTACTATTTCTACTGATTCTTTTTCTAAATTAGCTAAATCTTCTGCAGTCACATATGAATTTAAATATTTAATTCCATTATAACTATTACTCCCTTTTTCTCTTTGTTTATTTGAAAGCTTAATTTTAATTAAATCAAGTCTCCCTTCGAGTGGAATTTTGATATTACGAATTGTAAATTCGGGTCTAAAAATGATTTGTTTTTTCTCTCCCTCTTCTTCTTTTGCAAATAACTGATGAACTAATCTATCGGCTCTAATTTCCAGATCATCTAGGATAGAAGGCAAAGGATTTTCTATATTTGAAAGCATAAAACGTTTCCAATTGATTTTGATATCTCTTTCCGCATTTCTAATAAAAATGTCTTTAGCTTTAGATTTTCTTGTAGTAATATTTGTAGAAGAATTGATGGCATTACTACTACCATTTTTTAGTGATTGTGTAATCTCCATTATAGATCTTAAGGTGATTCTATGAATTGCATCACCTATTACTCCTTCAGCAGTAAAATTATTATCCGATTCCATACCAAAGAAAGAGATATTATAGGCAGCACGTTCACAAAGGCCAATATTAGCTATAGCACTTATTCTAGGAAGTACTACTGGATTTATTTTCCTTATAACATCTTTGGAAGTTAAAGTATAATCATTGTCAATATCTTTATGAAAGTCTACCTTGGGAACATTGTTATTTGAAGAATTAAAATTAAGAACCTGACAGCGAGAATCAACATTTTTGATATTATTAGTGTTATGTATATCAGTATGGTTCAAGTGCCAAGTTGAATGATTATTGATCAATCGTTCGTGCCCCTGAGAATCTTTTCATTATTGTTAATTTTTAATGAATTGTCATAAATTGGCAGTTTTGAATCTTTGACGTGAGCTATTTCTTGGGTGATAAAGTCTTCAAGTTTGATATATGATGCTTTTGGTTGTTTGACTTTATTTAGTTGTTTTATTATATTGATAGTTTCTTCAATAAACCACTTTATTATGACAAAATTTTCATAGTTAATATTTGCTCTACAACTGATAATTCCTTGATCATTTATGCTGATCTTTGGTACAGATTTTCTTAATTTAATTCCTGGGATACCTATTGGTGGTTTTAGTGAAATATTTTCTATATGGTCACCATTAATAATACGGTTTTTTATTTCATCATTAACCTCTTCTAACCTTAAATCATACTTTCCTCTTCCTGAATAATTAGCTGAGATTGTTTTACCTCCTATTTTTATAGATGTTGTCTGACTTTCATTTGTAGGCCAATAATCGTAAAGTGAGAGAAGTAATTGCTGCATAATAGAATCTGACTCATTATAAACAAAATCCCAAGTATCGTTACTTGCCTTAAATCCTATTGCTTTTAAATAGTCGGTAAGAAAGTCACGAGCTTCATCTATGGTTTTAACTTTACAAACTAAAATTATTTTACTATTTGCAAATGTACTTGCATCAATAATATACTTTAACTTTTGAGCTTTAATAGCTGTAGTCTGTTTAGTTACTGCCCCTAATTTTTCTTTACCAGTTACATTCTGACTTATGTTTCCATCAATAATTTCATAATAAGGAATTAGCACAACTTTGAGATTTAAAATAGAAGGGATAGCATAACCTGACTGATAGTTATTAGGTTCAAAGTGAAAAGGTTCTTTTAAAAGACGCTCCGTTAAGATTTTAAATGAAGAATCAAAACTAGAACTATCGTAATTATAAATATTCTCTTTATTTATATGTGTAATATAACTAGCGCTAGAAGGTGACATATGACTAATTCTAAATGGGAAAATAGATGAAAATTCTACTATTTCATCTTCTTGATTATTAAAAGTCCTCAATTCTTATCCATCTCCAATGCTTTGATCAATATTTACCATTTCATTGATATCAGATTCCTTTCTTGTTTCTATTTCTGCTAAACCTAAATCTATTAGTTCTAATGCACATCTAATGGGTTTTTGTATAGTATAATATACCCTAAGCCCTATGCGGTCTTGCTGTATTACATTTTCATTTATCAAATCTTTGAAATGATAAGCAAGAGTAGATCTTGCCATATTTGAGAATTGAGCTATAATTTTTTTCCGCTCAGCTCTTTCTCCATCAATATAATACTGTCTTAGAATTTCAACTAGAATCTTGTATTTAGTCCCATCTAAATTTAAGTTTCGATCTACTATTTTTTTGGCTAAAGTGAATCCTTCAATATCTGCTACCCTTTTAATTAATCTTCTTTCTATTTTGTTAATACCGGCTTGATAGGCAGTCTTTAAGCATGATAGAATAAAGAAACTTGTTAACCCTGGTAATCCAAATGAGTAATTAACTATTTTGTTCAAGGAATAATCATCAAAGAACGTTAATTGTTTAGTATTTGATTTTAATGTATTTTTTGTAGATTCTAAAATAATTTTTTTTATATCATCTTCTTCTCTTATACCAAGCCAGAAAACATCTCCAAATATTTTGCCTAGTCTTTCATTGTTTATCACATAAGAATATGTTACATTTGTAATACAGTATATAAAAGTAGGAACTTTAAATCCATCCAATTTTATTGCATTACAATACTGTACTGCATGCGAAATGAAGGAATCAGCATCATCAACAAGAATTATTCTACTATTTTGAAAATCAACTTCTTTTACCCATTGTTGAAAATTATCAATTCTATCAAAATGATCCTCACTTCCATCTTCCTCTGTTGTAAATCCGGACCATGTATCTTGTGCATTCACATATAGAGAGAAATTATCATTAAAGCCTTTATTTAGGAAATTTTCAATTATTTTTAGGATAGTTGATCTACCTGAGCATTCCGGGCCTACTAAAATAAGATGTCTTTGATTTTTATGACAAGCGCCTATTCTTTCAGCTAATTTATTTATGATTATTCTGGTACTTTTAACGATCTGTCTTTGATTTGTTATTAAAAAACTTGAATCAAAGGGGTTACCAATAAAGTCAAAAAATTCGAAAAAGTTTGACTGTGATTGTCCTCTTATTACACCACGATTAAATGCTTCTTTGACCGATAAATATAGACTTTCTTCATTTTCGAGTGGTTTAGACAATTCGATTTTTTCGACTCTCTTGACTTTATAGAACTAGATACATATAAAAATTTCTATAATAATGCTCTATCCTTTTGCAGGAATTTACTATCTTGAATACAAAGTTTAGACATCTAAAACATGGGTAGATTCAATGGTTTTCATGCACATTTTTACAATTCATTTTTAATCATTTTCAGATCAATGCCATAGTAATGAGATATATTCTTAAAGAAGATGCTAGTTGAAATGACAATCCATTTAATAAGCTAAAAATTGGTTCATGTAATTACCAAAGAATGGTTTTAGAAAAAAATTTTGGGTTTTTATGAAAGTTATTGCGGATCATACCAGTAATTATATAATCTTCTTTTTCATATCTTTTTGATTTATCTAAATATTTCATAATGGACTAGTTCATTAATGGATAAGCGATTCTTTCTTTTACCAGTCAAATTCTTTTTCGCTGGATATCCAAAACCTACTACTAGGGTAATATTCATCTGCTCTGGAATATTGAAGTCTTTTCTAAAATTTTGTTCTCTTATACCTGTAAATAACCCTGAACTCACTCCAAAATTCCATGCTGCCAATTGCATACTCTGCAGTACTCGTCCTGCATCGATCATATGATAATTATACTTGGGGTTAGTAAGGACTATTATTGCTAAATTTGCATCTGTTACCCATTTTCCGCTTGTGCTATCCTCTGCCAGTTTATTAAGATTATCTTTATCTTCTACAACTATAAATCGCCAGTGCTGAGTGTTAAGACCTGTACCTGTTAGTCTAGCTGCTTCAAGTATCTTTTCTCTTATTTCTATAGGTACTTTTTGTTTACTATATTCTCTTATGTCAAGCTTGGTTGCTATACAATCAAAAGTATCCATGTTTATAATACTAGCTAATTCATTACAAACGTTTTAAATATTTAAGAAACTAATTATAAGATGAACTGAACTAAACTAGTAAATAAAATTTTAATCAACTGGAATTAAAATTAGATATTGGTTTCATTTTATGAATACTATATAAATTAAGAAATTTTTTTTATTGGTTAGTGTATATGTATATTTATGAACACAAAATTATCTCAAGAACAAAATCAAATATATTGTATAATGATTATCTAATATTTTACAATTAAAATGGATTACATTACGTTGAATTTTTCCATAGTTCCTTAGAAGAGTTATATAAGAAAAAATTAAAAAATTATAAACTGATTATTATATAAATAAGATTTGATGTCATCAATTGATAATAAAGGAGAAAACGAAGATAGTGATTATGAATCAAATATTGTTGGAAAATCGGGAGAAGAAGGAGAAGAACAAGTCTCAGATAGGATAAAAAAAGAAATTAGAAAAGATACGGATGGTATAACTCAAGAGAATGCTGACCTTATTGAATAAGTTTGAAGGGAAATAGATGTATTAAATAATATATTCCATACTGTATTTCAAACCTTAAGATATGATTTAGATTCCATAATTATAGTTTTTCTTCAGTTAATCTACCCAATTTAATAAATTATTGTTTCTGTCTAACCCAATTAAAAATAAATTCTTAAACTCAGCATATAAAAAAATTTGTAATATTGAATGATAGATGATTATAATATCATTATTTATTTTCGCTACCATCCATCCAAAATTATTTAAATCCTTCTCTTTCTGCATTTGGATAGGTATAATAAATTTTCTTGTTAAAATTATACTGAATTGTGGAGCAACTTATCCTAGTTTCAATTATCAATTATCGATGATTTAATCATACTATATAAAAATCCCCTCTTAAAATAAATTATTAAATTTGAAGATTGTTAAAATGTGAGCGCTTTATACAAAGTAGTGTGACTAATTTAATAATAATTAATCAATTTAATCATCAATCTTTATTATAATATAAAATATGTATAATACAACAATTAATCAACCACCGATAAAGAAACCACCTATAACTCCTTCCAAACCAAAATCTCCGTTAGAAAGAGGGGGTAGAGAATATTGATTCCTATAAATGAAGAATCACTGGTTAGTGCTATTGAAAAAGTTAGCAAGAATGTAATTAATATTGCAAGTGTCAGAATGGTAACTGATGAACTCTTACATATATTTCCAATTGAGGGTGTAGGATCAGGCATCGTAATTGATAATCAAGGTCATGTCCTTACAAATTATCATGTAGTAGATCATGCTAGACGATTAAAAGTAACTCTATATGATGGAAGAACATTCAATGCTAAAGTAATAGGAACAGATAAACTTACTGATCTCGCAGTTTTAAAAATTGAACATGATTCTAATAATTCGAGTAATAACAATAATAATACTAAAAATCTTGACAATAAAACAATAGACTCAATTCCTTCTGCAGAATTAGGAGATTCGGATAATCTAAAAGTTGGTCAAATAGTTATAGCAGTAGGTAATCCTTTTGGTTTGACAGGAGGACCTACAGTTACAACTGGAATTATTAGTTCTTTAAATAGGAATATTGAATTTGAAGATGGAGTATTAGAATTGGTTCAAACTGATGCAGCTATAAATCCTGGAAATTCCGGTGGTCCTTTAGTAAATATCAATGGAGAGGTAATTGCAATCAATACAGCCAAAATACCATATGCCCATGGAATAGGATTTGCTGTTCCAGTTAATACAGCAAAAACAATATTACAACAGCTTATAAAAAACGGAAAAGTTAATCGTCCATGGTTAGGTATTACTACTATCAAGATAACTAGTAGAATAGCAAGATATTATCGATTACCAACTAATGAAGGAGCATTAGTTGTAAAGGTAGAAGAATATAGTCCAGCATCCGATTCAGGAATAAGGCCTGGAGATATTATCGAGGAAATGGATGAAAAGAGAATAGAAGAAATAACAGAGCTTTCATCTCGAATCAAAAATAAAAATATAAACGAGCAAACTTTATTATCTGTTAATAGATATGGAAGACGATTTACTATTTCAGTGACATTAGAGAATCAACCATAATCTTTTTTATATTTGAATATAGTAAATATATTATTAGCTATTCTTTACTTAACAAATAGTAAGTTACTATACTGAATACTACTTACCGATTTATATATACTTACATTAATATAGTTAGTATGACATGTGAATTAAAAATACAAACTAATAAAAGATCTAAAAATCAAAGCAATATAGATAATGACAATAATTCTATTTTACTAGAATCATTAGACAACCAGAAAGTTTATGAAGATGAATTTATATCTGTTAATGATCTTCGACAGAGTGACATCGATATTCTAGAAATTTTATTTGATAATGGAGATGAAAACACAATAGCCACATTTACATTTAATGGATTAAAGATTAGATCTAATTTACATCAAGAAATTTTATCAAGATCTTTAAAACGATTAAAAGAATTAGGACTAATTGATAAAACCAAATCTGGATATAATTTCAATAAAAAAGGGAAATTTATTTTTTCAAAGTTAAAGAGCATATTAAATGAAGAAAGAAATAATCAAACAAAATATACTCAAATTATACAAGTATCTGTTCCTTTTCAAATCTCTAATCAACAAATAGTTCAGAATCTATCAGGCAAATATTTTGGTAGCTTAAGATGGATCGGGATGATTCAAAATATGAAAGGATATCAATTAAAATGGAAAGATATAGAAAATTTTATAGAAATAATGGTCTATTTATCTAACAATAATATCATAATAGAAACAAATGACAACAATCCATTGAATATATCCAAAGCTTTTAGTTATTCTACAAGAATTATAGAATCAATTGGTAATATAGGAATGAAACATAATTTATTCATATATCCTATAAATAATAAGGATTTTAATAAAATAACTAATTAATTAAATTAATTAATTCTAGGAATTATTTTAAACTGACTTCATTTACAATTTTAATTTTAAGAAATATGATTTATCTTTTTTTTGTGACTTTATATGTATTTGTAAGTCTATATTCTTCTTAATCAAATAGTATATAGTATGACAAAAGAATTAGAAAAAGTTATTCCATTAAATGCAACAAAATGGAGCGAAAAAGTTTTAAATTCAGACATTCCAGTTTTAGTAGATTTTTGGGCGGAATGGTGTGGTCCTTGTAGAATGATAGGTCCAACTCTAGAGCAAATAGCTCTATCTCTGGAAGGGAAAGTAAAAGTGTCCAAACTTAATGTTGATCAAAATCGAGAAATTGCAATGAAATACAATATTCAATCTATACCTTCATTAGTATTATTTAAAAATGGCAGTGAAGTAGCAAGAATTGTTGGACTTCAAAAGAAAAATTAGAGACATTTGTAAATAATGCCTTGAACGTATAACCAAAATCTCAAACAAATTATTTTTTATTAATATGAGTCAATATTTGCTTTTTTATAGTTATTTTAAGAGATTTGTCTGACAAATTCACAAGTTGAATAAAAGAAGGTGTTATACTGTATCTAGTTAGACTTATTAATTGTATTATCCTTTTTTCCTTTTTTTATATCTTTTTCAATATCATAATATTCTCTCTTAGATATCCATTGCTTTTTTCTAAAAAATATAATCAATACTGCAATGATTATTGCCATAATAACTATAACCATAATTAAGCCAGAGGGCAAACTAAAGAAATTAGTTAAATCTATTCCATTCATTCCATAAAAACCAGTAATAAATGTTAAAGGCAAAATTATAACAGAAAATATTGTTAATGTTTTTATTGTATCATTCATTTGCAATGATACATAAGCAATGTAAAGTTCTCTTATAGAGTTAATTGTATCTTTATGGGATTCAATCAAGTCTAATAATTCATTTACATTATCATAGATAATTTTTAAATATTTTGTATGTTTCTGATTTTTATTTTCTGATTCCTTTTGTTAATAAAGTAAAAAATTAAAAATCTCTCTTATTTTCCAGAAATACCTTCTAAGGATAATTAATTGACGTGATAACCCCCTCCAGATTTACTAATATTTTCTTAGAAGGCTGATACTGAGATTTTTCTTCTAAATCAGTCATTGCTATTTCTATTGTCGTAAGTACTTGTTCGTATTCTTCGACAATTATTGTTAGGAGATTGTAATACAAGATGTCAATTGGCGATTCAATTACCATTTTATCATTTTTAAATATTTGTCGTGTCTTCTCTTTAAGATTAATTTGTGACGAATGAACTGTTATTAACCAATTCTTCCCAAAAAAAACAGGTAAACTGCTTCTGTTTCTAATGTCTGTAAAGTTTTAAACTTTATGTTGAGTAGTATAGTAAATATACAACTTTCTAAAACGCGTATTTGTGGTTTTTTTACGCCACTAGAATATTGTTTTAAAATATTAGCATCAATAGCAAATATTTCTTGAATTTAGAAATTTCTTTGGACGTAGGATTTACTAAATCCAACCAGATTTGGTACCCATTTTGTAAGTCTGTTTGAGAAATTTGTTTCTGTTCTTTGACTCCGGATTTGTCATAAGTAATAATATAATGCATTAGTCTAATTATTTTATTAATCTATTATTTTAAATATAAAGATATAATTTAATATAGAAAATTAATTGAAGAAACACCTAGAAAAAATAAAATATAACATTATTGACATACCAATAATTAGTTAATTATTGTATTTATTATGTAATGTCAAACTTATCATTTTTTCCAATTGAATACATATGATATAAAAATGACTAAAAAAGATAACTAGGATTTATTAAATTTCCTTTTTTATTATTGATAATTAAATTAATGTATAATATTTTCATTATGATATAATTAATAGAAATTAGTAAATGAAAATAGAGTAACATTTTCGAATCTAGTTATAAAAATACCTTTTCTTTATTTTTCGTATTCCAAATACTTTTTAGTATCAAAAAATATGCTTGAGTTCACAATATCCCTCAATCTTTCTTTGATTGGCTCATTGATAATGTTAGCAATCTTAAACTTTAATTGCTTACAAATGTGATGGTATGGACCTAATTCTAAACATAGATGGTGATACACAAATAATCAAAACAATGAAGTATAGAATGTAAATTGAATTCTATCCCTTAAATACTAAAAATTTTTTATTATTCTGCTTTACAGTATTACAGACTTCGGATATAATCTCTTGTAATTCAATTATCTTCATCTGTTTCTATCATCAAAATGTTGAATTTCCAATATAATTCTATTACCGTTCAATTTACTACAAATATCATGTTTTGTTGTATTTTCTTCTTTTAACCTTTATCGTATTCAAAATTGTGTAAAATTTTCTATCTGAAAGTATACTCATTTTAAATTATTCGATTGTTAAAGTCCCTGTCATGTATGGATGTACCATGCAATAGTATGGATGTGTCCCTGCATCAATAGTTGCTGTATCTATTTCAGCTGAAGCACCACCATTTATTATACCGGTATCAAATAGCTTGCCAGAATTTGGGTCAGACCCACTTTCACCATTGGTAACAGTATGGGGCATTGTATCTACATTGTCAACAAGTATTTTATCACCTTTTTTGACTGTTAGTTCTTTTGGATCATAGTCTGGATTTCCCTGTATGGATGAACCTTCAAGGATTGTCAATGTAACACCTCCTACTGCTGCTGTTGGTGCTGATTGTCCTCCTTGAGCTGATC
>JAICHH010000020.1 GCA_025922715.1 Nitrososphaeraceae archaeon | reverse complement strand
ATGCAAAACAAGATTTAATATTTTATTTGGAAAAGACCCCAAATGCACAAGATAGAGAACATATTAATGAGGCATTGAAATCACTTAGCATTTAAATATAAAACTTTTAAGTTCTGAAAATGTCTCGACATACAAAAGATCTTTCAATCTTGGTTTTTCCGACATATCCTTCAATAATTGATGATGTAAAACTTACAACAATCAAAAAATTACAAGAAAATGATATTATTGTATATAGGATTATTCAGGAAAAGAGCTTTTTTTCAATTTATTTAAATAAACCTATTAAAGCTTCTATTATTATTTCATCATTTGTAGGAATAAAAAAAATCGAGATAGCGTGTTCGTGTCCAAATAATATGAAGTCCATTATAAATAAAATAGTAAAAATGGGGCAAAAAATAATTATTGACGAAAAATTTTTCATAAGAGTATTCTCAGAAAATTCTAAATTTTTATCACGAGATATTGAATTCATTGCTACTGGCTTACTAGTAGAAAAATTATCAAATAGATTATCAAGACCTTCAACAAATGAGGAATCGGCAAGTAAAGTCATTAGGGTTTATATAGGTAAGTTCAAATCGTATGTAAGTTGGAAGTCACTGGATGGAATAAGAGGAAATTCTTATGGAAAAATAAAAAAGAAAGCCTTTATAATTATCTATAATGAAATTTCACTTTTTTCCTTAAAAAAAATAATACAAATGGGTTTTTTTCCAGATATATTAATTTTATATTGGGATTATATAGATTTAAAGAACATATTATTATCTCTACATAAAATTTTAAACAATATATCTATTCACAAACTAAAATTAAAACTATTACAACTAAATTTATTAATTCCAGAAAAAAATAATCTAAATACTAGTATAAATACTGATATTTTATTAAACTTATTAATAATTGATATTTGTTCTTATTTTAGCAATATTATTGATGTTGTTATTCCCTTTAATTTGATTTTGCATCCTACTTGGTTAATTGACTATTCAATTAATTTTTGTATTAAAAATGGTAAGATCCCATGGATGCCTAATCTATTTGAAGAGGATCTGAAATTTATCCCTCTGATTCAAAATTTTAATAATAGCATACGAGAGACAACTAATCTTAAAAGAAGTAAATTTAATGCCTATATAGAAGTGAGGAATAAAATTCGAATAAAATCAGATAATTTTCGAAAAAATATCAAAGTATTTTCTATACAAAGCGGGTTATTAAATATACGACCTAATTATATTGATAACATTCTCAACTCCATTTAACTTACTGCAAAATTCCATTATCTCGTTAGATCTTGCTATAAATCTATTATCATTTAATATTTTATTTATTGATTCTACTATTTTTTCCGGAGTCAATTCATCAGTTTTTAACATTATTCCAATTCCAATTTTTGTTATTTTACAAGAATTACTAATTTGTTCTGCCTGATTTTCTATCGGAATAGAAATGATGGGTTTACCAAATTGGATGGCTTGTGATATTGTTGTATGTCCACCTCGTAATACAATGATATTGCTCAATATAAAGAGTTCATCCCTTATCGGGCACCATTCATAATACCAACCATTATCGGATATCTTGAAAGGTTCGATGTTTCCATTTGGCTTTCCTTCAGATATTACATACTGAATATTGTTTTTAAAATATTTTTGGGCATCAAGGATTTTTCTAACGAGAGGTAATCTAGTTTTGGCAGGACCACTAATATGAAAAAAAACAATTGGTTTACTATTGGAAAAATTTAGTAAGTTAGTAACTTTAATAATTTGTTGCTCAGAAATATTCATTTTGGGAGCTATAAATCCTATATATTTTATTTTTTTAAAAACTGAAGAGGTGTACCAAATATTATTTTCGGCAATTGTATATGGCGGTGGTAGGTCTGGAATAAGGAGTTCATTCGCAAGTGACCATAAGGATCCTATAAATTCCCCATTCACAGTTTCAAAAAACCTTCCTGCTTTAAACGAATGAAGTTTTGGGGATAGAAGTAATTTGATCTGATTGAGGAGAACTAAAGAGGGAATACCTAATAATCTAGCTGAGATAAGAGAAGAAAGTCGTGAATCTGAAACTATTAGATTAGGAGAAAATTTGATCATGAGCTCTACTTCTTTAATAATCTGTATGGGAAAATTTTTAAACCAATTTGGAACATTCGAGATAGAATTTTTTAATGAAAAACTTCCCTGTGAATTCCAAGAAAATTCTACTGGTGGTATCTGATTACATCCATACCCACACCTCGAAATATATTCTACAGCTTCACCAAAGGAGGAAAATTTTACTTGTAATTTATTATTTTGTACTTTTTCTGCAATTGTTATCAATCGACTGGCATGACCTAATCCTACTCCGTAGGGAGTGAAATATACCTTTTTTAACATTCTTAAACACTAATATAATATACATCTACACTAAAACTGACTAATAATATATATCATAAAAAAAACATTAAATAAATATGGTTTTTTAGAAGCTTTCTGAGTTGTTCATATCACTATAAATAAGTCGCATTTCATCAAATGTTAATTTTTCTCCGCTAGACATCTTCTTTAAAGCTTGTTCTTTCATTGAATTCCAAATTTGTACATTTTCCTTACTTCTTTTGGTTCTTTCTTTAGATGATTGAAATCCTGAATAATTCTTGTCATGACTGTCCTTCGGTCGTCTTTTTCCTCCAAACGAAGTTATCTTCGATTTTCTAAATTCTATCGCATTAATTTGTGTATTGACCATTTCTAATTTGGCAGTAGTTTCTCTAACATCTCTAATTATCTTTCGTCTTTCTTCGTAGAATTTTTCTCTATCATCTAATAACGTATCTAATCCTTTTTTTAATTCTCCAATTTTATTTCCAAATTCTGATCTTCTGTCGAAAATTTCATTAATTTTTGACTTTAAATTACCATATTGAGATGAAATTGTTCTATACTGATCTTCTTTTTTATGCATAACCTTCATTGTATGTAATTTAATAGCTATTTCCTTAGATCGTGTAACTAGTTTCCGTTCTTCATCTTTAGATAATTTTTTAGTTTGAATGTCTCGTTCTAATTGCTCAAGAGTTTTAGTCAATTGTTTGATATTTGTTTTCTCTCTAATTGGTTTGGTCCCTGATTTTTCATCTATAATCTTCATTTGACTCCTAGCTTTTAACACCAATTCTTTAAGCTCCATAAATTTTGGGAATTCTTCTTCCTTTACATCATTGACTTCTTTTAATTTTATTCTAAGTCCTTCGAGTGTTTCTCTTTCCTCGTCTATTTGCTTTTTCGTAACTTCTATTTTATCATTAAGTTCTTGAATTAACTGTTCACCATTCTTCTGATCCTCAAGTAATGAGTTCTTGAAATCTAAAAGAGTTTTAAGATTGGATTCTAGTGATACAATATTTTGTTTAGAATCACTCCTTCTAGAATTGACACCTTCACTGCTCAAAGCATTAATTTCTTCGGTTTTATTCACGCCGCGCTAAATTTGTAATAAATTTATAAAATATATATTTTTATCACTTGTTAACATTATTATTTACATTATTCATTAGATCAAATGTATCCTATAATTTATATGATATTGAATTTATATTACAACTGAGAAGAATGGATGATTTCGAAAAAAATTTTCCAGAATTTGATTGGAAAAATACACCTGCATATAAACATCCTTTAGGAAGAGATTGCCCCTGTCCTAAGCATGAATATATTAGAGAGCAAATTAGTATCGCAAAGAATATTAGTGAGTCAAAGTCGACTAATAAAAACCGGGCTCAAATAACTTTAAAATTTTGTCCTGATCATTATAATGTATATTTTAAAGAGGTTATTCCTTCTATGCCCTTAAAACATAGAATCATGACAAAATTTGCTTTAAAGCTCGGAGCTATTACTATCCAGAAAATACCATACATGCAATCCGATCAGTGTTTCTATTGCAAATTTGGCTCTGGGGGATTTGATAAAAGGCAAGAACTTCCACCTATCTAGGATCTCCTCTTATTTAACATATTTTGTATCATATTGTCATGATTATAAACAAACCCTAAGGCTAGTATGTTTCTTAAAATAATTGATAGGTAAGGTATTTTCTTATTTGTGATTTCGAGATAGCCAGACAAAAATTCTTTTGCTACCTTTCTATATATTTGTGGTTTTAAGTCTAGGATACTAGCTAGAAAACTCCCTACATCCATACTTTGAGCAAATACTGATTCACTTTTCTGAATGAATCCAAGATCAATTCTTATTACTTCTTTATCTTCATTTACTAAATAATTTTGGCATTTGTTATCATTAAATACAAATCCATTGTTATGTAATAGTCCAGTAATTTTGCCTGCTTGAAATGCTAGATCATTTGATTGTTCTGTATGAAAGTAAAAATACAGATTTCCTCCTTTAATATATTCTTCTATTATTTCCTCATATGATATAGAAAAAAGCTTCGGAGTATTAATACCAATTAATTTCAATTTATTTCTAAATTCAAAACTCTCATTCTCCACTATTTTTTGTCCGATCCCAGGAGGAAACGAGGGGTTTCCAGAGAAAATAGAGATTAAGGTAAAACAAAAAATTAAAATGAAATGCCTGAGATTTGTAAATGATTTCGTTTTTTTTTCTACTACCTTATTACTTTCAAATACATTTATTGTAATCTTTCTTTCCCAATTGATAAAATACAATAGAAGTTTTATTATTTTTATCTATTTTAATGATACCTTTAGAGTAGTGGACCGGGTGGGATTCGAACCCACGATCTCAGCAATGCCAATGCCGTATCCTACCGGACTAGACGACCGGCCCTATCATTAAATTGAATTTACTCGATATTAATATTTTTAAGAAACAATATTATAATTCTGAATTCAAAAAAATAGTGTAGTGTGAATATAGAAAAATCTGTAGGAGCAGTCATAAAGTATCAATCACCTTCAAGTAAAATGAAAGACCCTGAATTTCTATTACTCCGAAATCGTAGAGGATATTGGGGCTTTCCTCAAGGCCATAAAGAAGAAGGAGAAACCGAAATCCAAACTCTTTTTAGAGAAGTGTATGAAGAAACAGGAATCAATTCTTTAAATATACTATCTTTTATTGGAAGAATTAGGTATTCATTTTTTAAAGGTGAAGGTGTCAAATCTAGAAAAGAAGTTAGTTTCTATTATGCTACCACTAGTATTAGAGATATAACGCTTTCCAATGAACATGATGACTTTATTTGGACAACATTTTCAGAATCATTAACATATCTAAATAGAAAGCAATTAAAATCAATTATGATAGAAGGACATGAAAAAGGATTTTATTGAATATTTCCAACACTAACTCATAGTAAGTTTATGATAATAAATTTATATCTGATTCTCAGAGGATGACTTGAGAGAGGATTATAGTAATGACTACGTCTGGTAAAAGGATAGTTTTAACTGCTGATCGAAGTTTAATGACTAACTATCGTGGGAATTTTCTTTATGGTTTTATAGCATGTGGACCTTATGAATTGGTTCCAGAATTTGTTTTTGATAAACTTTTTTGTCCTAGTGTAGAAACAGATAGACATTCTGGAGAAGTGAAAGTAGCTCAATGTGGATTAAGAAGAATAGAAGGTGCTTTACTTCAAGAGTATGAAAAAAATGAAATCTTTCTTGCACATCCAGAAATGTTAACCAAATGTATTGGACCAGATACGAAAGTCGTAGGAATTAATGTAATGGACCCTTTAGGTATGGCGCCAGTTACAACGACAATGTCACCTGAGAAATTATCTTATGTAGCTATGAAATTCAAGAAAATGTGCGCTTCAATTATACAGTTAAAGAAAAAATACAATTTCAAAGTTGTAGTGGGAGGTAACGGTGCTTGGGAGCTAGCAAAACCCGATAGGATGAAAATTCATGGCATTGATACAGTAGTTATCGGTGAAGCGGATGAATTAGCTTTGGATTTGTTTCATGACTTGGAAGAAGGGGATGCTCCAGAGCTTTTACATACATTTGTCCGAAATATAGAGAATATTCCTAAGATACAAGGTCCTACAATTAATTCTTTAATTGAAGCAATGAGAGGATGCGGACGTGGTTGTGATTTTTGTGACGTTAATAAAAGGTCAAAAAAAGATATTCCTCTTTCTAGATTAACTGAAGAAGCAAAAATTAACCTCAAGTATGGATTTGACTCAATATGGCTTCAATCAGATGAAATGTTATTGTATGGTTGTGATAATAAGAATTTCTTTCCCAATGCGGATGCCATTGTAGATGTGTGGAGTGGGTTAAAAAGGGTAGGAGCAAATTTTGTCGGAACGACTCATATGACACTTTCTGCTGTAGCATCCTCTCCTGATTTGATAAAAAAACTTTCACAAATAAATGATATGGAAAATAATGGAAGATGGTTAGCCACCAATTTAGGAGTTGAAACAGTTGCTCCAAGAATGGTTAAAAAACACTTAGGGGTTAAAACCAAACCATTTCAACCTGAAGAATGGGGTTCAGTTGTTAGGGAAGGTTGTAAAATATTAAATAATAACCATTGGTTTCCTGCTTTAACTCTTATAATTGGCTGGCCGGATGAAACACCAGACGAAACTCAATATACTATTGATTTAATTGAAGATTTCAAACATATGAAAATGCGAGGATTGATAGCTCCATTACTCTATCAGGATTTTTCAGAGAAAAACTCTATGCATTTTGGTAACCTAAATGAAGCCCAATTTACTCTTTTCTGGAAGTGTTGGCAACATAATCTCCATGTCATTAATGATATTATACCAATTATAATAAGAAATAAAAGTTACGGACCACCGATGAAGTTATTTATGGCCAGTTTGATTAAAGTAGGCACTTGGGCTATAATGAGATATCTGAGAGGTCTTTCAAAGGATCTATTTGAGGGTAAATTACCAGAAGATATTATAGAACAATATTCTAGGAAGCGCTCGGTAACGACTCCATTACCTTCTAAGCTATAAAATAGTATTATATCTCTTTTATTTACCGATTAGTAATTTTCAAATTTGCAATAGCTTTATCTGCTAAGGTGGCTGATTTTGGATTAATGATTATAAAATAATTTTTATCTGCCCGTTCTATTGAGTGGATTTTTTTATATTTGCCAGTGGAAATATCAAATTCAAATAAGCCAGTAGACATTTCCGTTTTGACATAAACCATCATTAATATCTCGGTCGAAAGCTGTGAGATTGGAACAATAGAGAAAAGATAACCTTTGTAATATGTTATTGGTAATAATTGTTTCATATATGGGGCTATAGATGCCATATAAAGAAACAAATCTTCTATGGATGAAAATTCTTCATATTCAAATCTCATAATATATCACATAATAACTAAATTATCCATATGACTCGAATTTGATCTCATAACTCCCGTCTTTTCTTTTATGCCTTTCATCAACAAATCCTTTAGGCTTTAAGAAATCTAGCACACCATCAACTGTACCTTGCCAGCCACAGACATAAAATGAAGTATTTTCAGGAGTTATTCTCTCTCCAACAATCTCTTCTAAAGGTGATGTATCTCTTCCGGGTTCGGGTCTTAAAAATGATTCAACCCTACCTTTTTGTCCGCCCCAGGACCTATTGAAAGGTTCGTGTGGTCTGCTAATACTGGCTCTATATTTAAAATTCCATTTATCTTGTCCTTTATCTAAACTTTCTTCCTCCAATTCAGTTAACAACTCTCTATAACTGAGTTCATCGACATAACTTGCCCCATGTAAGACAATTATTTCTCTTTTACTGCCAATAGCTTTAAGATGTAAACTATATGATATAAAAGGAGCTAATCCAGTTCCTCCTCCAATTAAAACAAGTCTCCTATTATCTGGACTGCCATCATGCATTTTTTCATTTACTGTAAATATACCTGTTGGCTTCAACCAACCAATCTCATCTCCTTCCTTACGATTAAAAAGCTGAGTAGTTAGTCTCCCAGGGAGAGGTTTCTTCACCCATCTAATCAGTAATTCAAAATATTTTTTTTTCTCTGGAGGAGACGCTATTGAATAAGCTCTCCTAACTAATTTTCCTTCATCTGGATTATTAAGTGATAAGGTAACAAATTGGCCAGCTTTGAACTCCGGAACTGTCCCTCCATCGGGTACGATACGTAATATCTCGAGATCTTCTTTTAAAATCCTAATATAAGAAATAATTCCTTTATTCTCTACTACCATAGGTAATATCGACAATAGTCTCTCTTTAGTCCTTATATATGTTATTATACTATTATATGCAATTTTTAGAACCGAAAGTTTATTTTTTGTTATTCATTATAAGATATAAAACATGATCAAATGGTCAAATATTAAAGATTTTAACAATTCGAAAAACACAGATTTAGTAAATTCAATTAATGAACAAAAATTAGAACAAAAAAAAATAGTAGTTCTTTTTGAAGAGAAAATGAAAATATTTGCCACAGAAAGATCCATTGAATCTAGTTTGGATGTATTGAATATTTCCATTCAGTTAACTAATATACGTGGAAATTTAATTCGTTCGTTTGAAAAATATGTTAGGAACTTGGAAGAAGAAATAGTAAAACTCAATAGAATTATAGAAAAAAATCAGACAAGTTCTGATTTATAGCTTTACTTTATCTATAAATATTACTTTGTTTCGTATGGTACCAAGTTTTTCTATACTAATTTCTACTAAATCGCCATCTTTCAAATATTTTGGATTATTCATGGACATTGCTACACCCGCTGGGGTGCCTGTTGAAATGATATCGCCCGGTTCAAGAGTCATTAACTGACTCAAACTGGAGATTATTTTTTTAATAGGTATGACCATTTTACTACTAGTAGAATTCTGTCGTACTTCGCCATTAACCATAGTCAATATTTTTAAGTTTTGTGGGTCAACAATTTCATCTTTTGTCGTTATCCATGGCCCACAAGGTGCAAAAGTATCTATACTTTTTCCTCTTGTAAACTGTTTATCCTGAAATTGAATATCTCGAGCTGATACATCATGAAATATCATATAACCGAATGCAGAATCCATTGCTTCCTCTTCTGTAACCTTTTTTGTTGCTTTACCAATTATAACTGCTATTTCTGCTTCATAGTCGAGGCGCTGAACATTCCCTGGACATAAAATGTCGTTAAAAGGATTATTTAATGCTGTTCTTGGCTTTAAAAATATTACGGGTTCAGAAGAAGGGGTGAGCCCAGCATCTTTAGCATGGTCATAATAATTAAAAGCCAAACATATTATTTTATTTGGACTCGGTAGCGGTGAGAGTAATACCAACTCACTAATCTCTCTTTGGAAATTCAAATTTTCGTAATTTTTTATAACCTCTTCTAACCAATGATTAAATAAAAATTCTTTTATATTAAGAGGAAGGGGGATACCAGTTTGCTCTTGAATCTCATTCTTTGTAATTATCTTATTAAAATCATCAGCCACTATACCATATGTTTCTCCGTCTTCCTTTGTTTTTACTCTTGCTATTTTCATTTTTTCACCTATTTATGAGTGAATATTGCTGATTTGTTATCTTCTATTCTACAAAAGCCAAGTCTTATAAACTGAACCATAGTATTAGTAGATAAAGTAGTCACAAAAGACTCTGCAAAACCTTCAATAACTTCTAAACTATTATGATTAAATCTATCGCCGATAAATAATTTAGTTGGTTTTAGGATCATATACTTCACTAAATCCTCTTCTGATACCCATTGAATTTTTGGAATATTCTCTTTTAATATATTATCTCTATATTCTACTATTCCTTCTTTTTTCTCTATGTCAATGTAGGAAACTTTGATATTATATAATTCAATCAATCTAATTTCCATCCCATTTTTCAATTTTTCAGCATCTTGACTGGATATGAACACGACATTATTGACATAAATTTTTCTGCTTCCCATTTCAATAGATGGATGATTTTTAAATACCACTTCCTTTTGCTTTACATTTTTTATAGTTATTTTAACGGGATCATTAACAAATAATAATCTCTTTGATATAGAATCAATTATCTTTCTATTAAATGCCTCTAGCACTCCTATTGACGGTTTGGTTTCAGAAAGAGTTATCCCAAGAGATAATACAAATCTCCTTATTGCCTCTGGTGTAAAACCTCTTCTTTTCATTCCCATTAAAGTTGGAAGTCTAGGATCGGACCAACCTTCAACCTTTTTTTCTTCAATAAGAGGTTTTAATTTTCGTTTAGAGACTGGCAGTCCTTCAAATTCGAGTCGGGAAAATTCTAATACTTCTGGTATTCTCATTTCGAGGTTCTTTAATATCTGTTGATATAATTCATTTCTCAATTCATATTCTTTTGTTCTAAATGCATGAGTAACACCGTCTAGGCTATCCTCGATTGGTGCAGCAAAATCATAGGTAGGCCAAAGAATTATTTTGTCGCCTAACAATGGATGAGTGTTTTCTATTATTCTAAATAGTGTAGGATCTCTCATTGCCGTATTATCACTATTCATGTTTCCTTTGAACCTTATTATGGCTTCATTTTGATGATAGTAACCATTAAAAATTTTATCGGAATTTTCTAAAACTTTATCAGAATCTATTCTGCATTGGCATGGCAGTCCTTTTGACCTTAAATGATGAATTGTATTTTGGTCACATAAACAAATGTAAGCATTTCCCTTGTTAATTAATTTCTTACCATAAAAATGTAACAAATGAATATCATCTGAAGTATTTTTAATTATATCTGGTACTATATTTAACCATGATAGTCCTTCCATAATAGCATCATAATATTCTAATTTCTCATTTAACGGATTTGTATCATCAAACCTTAGTATTAGTTTCCCAGCATACATTTTAGCATATTCTTCATCAATAACAGCTGCCTTAGCATGACCTATATGAGGATACCCATTTGGCTCAGGAGGGAACCGAGTTACTACTTTTCCATGCTTTGCATTAAGTAATGGGGGTAAGTGAAATTCATTTTTTTCAACTGCCTTTTTTGTTTCTAAATAAGTAGGACATTTTTGGAGTAATAATTCTCTCTGTCTTTCTATTGGTAATGAATTGATTTGTTCCATTATCTCCTTAATTTTAGGCATGACGTCCTTGAGGTTATTTTTTATCTCTGGTTTGGCGCCTAAGATTTTGGAAATAACCGTATCAAATTTTGCGCTGCCATTATAATCAATGGCATTTCTTAAAATGGTGACCTCGACTAATTTTTGTGTATCCATGTCAATATCCATTTTATTTACTCCTCTCCACTATGTAACTAGATAATTCTTGAAGTATTTTTTTCGGTTCAGAATCTTCGTAATTGACTAGAGCTTCCATAGCTTTTTCAATATACGCCATTGCACTTTTTCTTACAATCTTTTCAATTTGAAGTGAAGAAATTACATCTATTGCTTTTTTTAAACTAATATTATCGCATTGACCTTTACCAAAAACCTTCAGAATATGGGCTCTTTCTAATTCTGAAGCTTTCTTGATTGAGAGTAAAATGGGATAAGTTTTTTTCCCTTCTCTAATATCGTTTCCTACTGCTTTTCCAGTTTCTTTAGAATGGCCTGCGATCCCAATTAAATCATCAATTAGCTGAAATGCGATGCCTGAATTTTTACCAAAATCGCTCATATTATTGACATCTTTTTCTGTTGCATTTCTAGAGGAAAGTGCTCCCAATGAACAGGAGACATTGAATAAAGCTGCTGTTTTTTTGGAAATCATCTCAATATACTCTTCCTCAGAGGGAAAAGTCTCACACTCAGAGAATTGGATATCCTTAGCCTGACCTTCACATATGTCAACGCATGCTAACGAAAGTCTTCTTATCATGCTTAGTAAGGAACTATCCTTTATAGAGTTAACGTTAGTAATAGAAAGAATTTGAAAAGCTTTTGAGAAAAGAATATCACCGGATAAGATTGCAAGAGGCAATCCAAAGGATTTATGTACAGTTGGTATTCCATGTCTCAGATCATCATTATCCATTATATCATCGTGGACTAAAGAGAAATTATGGATAAATTCTACCGCGGCAGCTGCTGGTAATGCATCTTGTTGAGTGCCTCCAAACATTTCACAAGACTTTATAACCATTATCGGTCTAAGGCGTTTTCCACCACTTTTTAAATAATGGGTCGAGGCTTGATATAATTTTAAAGGCTTTCCTGATAAAAAAGATATAAGATGATTATTAACTTTATTTATGTAGTTTTCAACTTCTATTTTGGTGGTATCCTTCATTGTTAATAACCATGTCTGCTAATTCACCAGTTAATATAAGTCTTGATTTACCTAATTCTTTAATATTTGATGACCCAGTGAGAAACATAGCTCCTTTTAATTCATAAATTAAACGATTAGAAAATGTTAAAAGACTTTTTTCTGATTCCGAAGCAGCTTTTAGAAAAGGATATGCCATTGCACCCATATTCGCTCCAAGTGCTATGCATTTTGCTATTTCCAGACCATTTCTAATTCCTCCAGATGCAATTAAAGGTAATTCTACAGCATTTCTAACCTCTATTAAACTTAAAGCAGTAGGTAACCCCCAGTCCCAAAATAATTCACCAAGGTGTTCTTTTAAATCGTTTTTCACTTTGGTAGCTCTAATTTTTTCTATCCCAGCCCAACTCGTACCTCCTGATCCAGCAATATTAATACAATTGATATTTGCTTTGTGAAGTTTTAAAGCAACTTCTCGCGAAATACCCGAACCAACTTCTTTAACTATTATTGGAATGCTTATACTTTCTCTAATTTTTGCTATCTTTTCCAAAACACCCCTGTATTTTGGTTCTCCTTCGGGTTGTATTAATTCCTGTAGTGGGTTAAGATGAATCACCAAAGCGTTAGCATCTATCATTGAAATAATTTTTTCAATCATCTTAATATCCAATCCTTCTGAAAGCTGTGCCCCTCCAATATTAGCAACTAAAAAAGCAGAAGGTGCATTCTTTCTGGCCACCGAATAAGTTTCTGCTAAAGAACTACTTTTTAGACCAGCTCTTTGACTTCCTAATCCCATCCCAAAGGCAAATGTTTCAGCTAATTGTCCTAAACGTGAATTGATTTTTAAAGCTTCTGGCGTTCCGCCAGTCATGGAGTCGATTATAATTGGAGCACCAAATTTGTAATTTAAGAATTCAGTAGCAGTATTAATTTCATCAAAATCTATCTCGGGTAATGCAATATGAACAAGTTTAACATATTCCAAATAATTAGATACACCCCTAGATTGAACATTATTAGAAAGGGGAATTTCTATCCCATCCCTTTTTCTACTCATTATTAAGTCAATTTCGGGATTATTTGACTCCGACATATCATATCTTTATACCTTCCCCTTAAAAATAGTACCTTTAAAATTTTTATCTTGTATTGCGTTTTGAATCTGTGTAGAATCCAACCCATTTATAAAAATAACATCTTTTCCCGTTTCAGCTATCTTTGTGGCCTCCTCTACTTTCCTTTTGATTCCGCCCGTTACATCATCGATATTCGTATTGTTCATTAGATTAAATTTTATTTCTTTGTTTTTATGGGTTTTAACGTTTTCAAATTTTATCTCTTTAATAATTTTTTTTTCTTTCATATTGTTATATAGACCATCTACGTTAAGCGCAAAAATAATTTTGGAAGGATTTAGAATTTTTGATAATATTGTCATTAAAACATCACCAGACAATATAGAATATTTATTATTTTTTACATATACAGCATCTCCATATGTGACTGGAATGATATTATATTTTGTCATTTTTTTTAATTCTAGGATTTTGTTACTACTTGGTTGGCCATCTATCAAAAATGAAGAAGGAGATATGCCGTAAGGATTTAATCCATATTTAACTAGGGTGTCAATTATTATGTTATTTAGTTTTAACATAGATGAATGAACAACAGAAATTCCATGGGGAGGATATTTTTGTAATTTGGTATGCATATCGAATTTTACAGACCAGTAATGTCCATATGAACCTCCTCCATGAACTATTATTAATGGGATTTCTAATTTACTTAGAATTGACGAGATATTGTTGATAGCTTTATAGTTTGCAGACAATGGTTTTTCTTTAAAGGTAATAACTGATCCACCAAGTTTTATTATAACAAGCCTATGTTTCAATTACATTTTAAAAATTACTAGATTTAATATTAACTTTCAATCCTTGATTCTCTATCGATACCGGAAAACATTCATACCCTTTTTTTCTCATATTATCTAAGAAATATTCCTTATCTTGATGATGTATTAGTGCTAAGACACATCCTCCCCCGCCTGCACCAGTCAATTTAGAGCCAATTGCTCCATATTGCAGACTATCATTAATTGTATTGTTTATTTCAGTAGTTGATACTCCAATTCGCTCTAAAATAAATTGATTTTCATTCATTAACTTACCAATATTTAGGAAATTTCCTTCTTCTAATGCTTTTATTGCCCTCTCACAAATTCCCGAGATATTATTTGATAAATTATAAAATTCACACAAATTATTTTCACTAAATCTTTTTACTCTGGATACTAATTGTCCTGTAGAATGTTTCAATCCGGTATTTATAATAATAAAAGAAATCTCTTTGCTCAAGTTGAGAGACCTTATTTTTGTATTTCTCTGATAATACAATAATCCCCCATAAGTTGACACAATACAATCTGCTCCCGAAGAATTTTTATGAATAATCCTTTCGGTTTCAATTGCTATGTCTAAGATTTCATTTTTTTTCTTAACACTATTATTAAGTCCTAAAATAGCAGCTACTCCAGCGACACTTAAAGCTGCAGAAGATCCTAACCCTACTCCATATGGTATCTCTGAGTGAATTTTAATAGTTATTCCATAAGGTTCTGCATAATGAGGTAATATTTTCCTTAGAATGTAAATAATAGGATAAAAAAAATCGTTTGCAGGATAATGGTTATTCTTTTCTATTATTGATAAAGGATAAGTTTTTTTTCCAAAATGATTTGTTTCTATAGTGAGTGTTTTATTCATCTCTTCTTCTATTTTACACTCTATTTTCATCCTTTTATTTATAGATGCCAATATAATTGGTTGATTATATACTACAAAATGTTCTCCAAATAAGATAATTTTTGCTGGGGCAGAGGCTAATGTACTAGTCATCATCATTTAGTTTCAGATAAAAGCTATTGAAGCATAACCAACTACTGTATTATTATTGTCTGACGTGACATCTCCACTAGTAGCATATCTTAATAATACCCCTTTTTTTGATCCTAATATTTGGACAGCTCTCATTAATGATGCAATAGCTCCATACCCGCAAACGGCAGTATTCAAATTCATTACCGAGTGATAGAATAATCCTATATCCAAATTTTCAATACTTTTGATCAGTTGGAAATCCTTTTTCTGCACATTTGAATTCGATTCATAATGGGTTAAACAAGATGATGCTATAACGATCGCATTTTTCCTTGCAATGTATTTAGCTATTAAGTTCCCAAGTAAAATTGACGTTTCGATATCCTGATCTCGCAATAAAAGGGGAACAATGGTGAAAGAGTTACCACACGAATACTGAATGAACGGAACTTGAATCTCTAAAGAATGTTCAATCTGGTGAGCTATTTTATCTTCTTCAATAAAATTACAGGATTTTTTTAAATTATTAATAAGTGTATTATCGAGTAGGACATCTCCGAGGGGCGTTTGCCAATATCCTTCACTTGTCAAAGAGATTCTTTTTCCAATTCCCTTATGATCTGGTCCAATTAAGATAAACGTATCGATATTTTGAGAGGCGAGTTCAATGAATGCATTTGCGGAGATTGCTCCAGAAAATATATAAGCACCATGAGGAACAATAATTCCAAATATTTTTGTGTTAATTTTCGGTCCTTTTTTTGGGCCAAATGTACTTTCATTAAAACAAAAATGAAGTAATTTGATCAACTCATGTTTATCTTTGGGATAATAGGAACCTGCATAATAAGGAGATCTACAACTTAGATCTCTCATACTTCTACAAGTTTTGTTTCAAAATCATCTATTGTTACTTTCATTTCTTTGTCAGATTTAATTTTTCCTTGTTTTTTCATTACTTCTCTTGCTAATAACCAATAAACAGTAGCTAATGCTTTTCTACCTCTATTATTAGCGGGTATAACCAAATCAACTTTAGAAATCACATTATCACTGTTTGATATTGCAAGCACAGGAACCCCTGCTCGAGTAGCCTCAATCACAGCTTGTTGATCTGCCTGAGGGTCTGTTACTATAACTATTTCGGGCTCCATATATTTTGGTAAGGAAGGATTAGTAAATGTTCCCGGCATAAATCTTCCTAAAATAGGGGTTGCACCGGTCGCTTCACAAAATTTTTCTACAGGCTTTTTACCATACTCACGAGCAGAGGTAATAGCAACTTTGGCAATATTTGTTCTCCCGATGAATTTCGCTGCAACATCTATCCTATACAATGTTTTACTAATGTCTAAAATATATAGACCTTCAGGATTTGCTCTGACTATATATCGTGACATTGATTTAGTCTTTACCGGAGTGCCAACTCTTATTCCAGTAGATAAAATCATTTTCTCTAAATTTTCGGACTCAGAAGTTTCAATATTAATCTCATCATCATGTTTTTCTACTAAAGAAGTTTGAACTTCATTTAAAGAATTAGTAAAATTGCTTTCAGCTTCAGGTGATTCTTTATCTTCATTGCTTTCAGCATTAGATGTATCAGTACTAATTATGTCGCTTTCAGCTTCAGGTGATTCTTTATCTTCATTGCTTTCAGCATTAGATGTATCAGTACTAATTATGTCGCTTTCAGCTTCAGGTGATTCTTTATCTTCATTGCTTTCAGCATTAGATGTATCAGTACTAATT
>JAICHH010000019.1 GCA_025922715.1 Nitrososphaeraceae archaeon | reverse complement strand
TGACTTACCTCTTTTTCAGATACACATGCTTTTTTCATACCTTCCATTGTATCCCCTCCACCAATAAGAGTTGTGGATCCTCGCCAATATGCAAGTGCCATACTCTTAGCAATATTTATAGTTCCACTGGAAAAAACATCCTTTTCAAATAATCCCATTGGTCCATTCCAAAAAACTGTGCCTTTTCTAGTAGAACCAATTTGGGAAGAAAAATTTTGTATGGTCTCTTTTCCAATATCAAATCCGGTCATGCCATCTGGTATGTCTTCCTTACAGTAAAGAGGAGGAGAGTTTTCGGGGTTTGATGATACAAGATGATCTGTAGGTAAAAGAATTTTTTCACCATATCTTTCAAGGGATATTTTTACCCAATTCAGGTGGTCGTAATCAACAATGGAGTTTCCAATTTTAAATCCTTTTGATTTTAAAAAAGTATAGGCAGCAGCTCCTCCTATCAAGACTTTATCTGCTTTTGGCAATAAATTTTCCAAGGCACCTATTTTGTCTTTAATCTTCACACCTCCAATAACTATTATAAAAGGCCGAATAGGATGTTCCTTTATCATGGTCAAATATTCAATTTCCTTTTTTAAATTAAATCCACCTAATTTAGTATTAAAGAGTGTAGCGGCTCCATAGGTTGAAGAATGTTTTCGATGAGAAGTACTAAATGCATCATTAATATATATATCTGCGAGAGAGGCAAGTTTCTTTGAAAATTCAGGATCATTAAGTTCTTCTTCTTTATAAAAACGAAGATTTTCTAATAATAAAACACCATCACATGGAAGATTTTTAAGTTTGTTTTCAACTTCCTCGCCTATAGAGTTATTGACAAAGCTCACTTGTGTTTTAGAAAGAATTGCTGATAATCTCTCTGCTACAGGTTTCAGCGAATAATTATTTTGATGGTTTATAGGCCTACCCAAGTGAGATGCCAAAATAACTTTGCAATTTCTTTTTGTAAGATATTCTATGGTGGGAATTGACATTCGGATTCTATAATCCTCACCAATATGTCCGTTTTTTATGCTTACATTGAAATCAACCCTTACAAAGGCTATTTTTCCTTCATATTCTTTATCGTCTAAATCCTGTAGAAATCTCATACTACTTACATAAGAAAAACGTACATGATACAATAAAGGTTATGATATTTAAAGTAAGGTTAAATACCAAGTAAAAAAAACCTCAACTATATAATAAAGTTTTTATCCAAAAAATATACTATGAAAATGTATTCAAGTTAAATTTTTATGAAAATTAATTATTTAATGCTAATTAAATTTTATCTTTAATCCAAAAAAATATACAATGGCATGAATTAGTTGCTTATATTAAAAATTGATTTAATAGATTAGAAGTAGTAGGAATTTTTAGGTACACAAAATAAGAAATAAATGAATTTTTAAATTATTTACCATAAATGAGTCAATAATTAGAGATAAAATGAACGGATAAAAGTATAATATTACAATTTAAGTGTAAAAATAAAGGTTGTATCTGTGCCAAATATAAATAATATAAAATTACTTGAGTTAGAACAAAAAATTGTAGAAATTTAACATTTATGAAATTATTTTAAATTAGTTATACGAATTTCTGTTGGACATCCTATTTTGCTAGATGCTATTTTAAAACCTTCTTTTGCTAATGAGAGATTATCTAAAAGAACATAGGCTTCAATAATCGTTTGCCCTGGTTTAAGACGTGCAGCTAAACCTGTAGCTTTCCCAAAAGCTCTTCTCATCCCTTCCTGAAGTCGGTCTGCACCAGCTGTCGCAATCATTTTATTTTCTCGAAGAAGAACATGTGGATACACCTTTAATTTGGAAAAGAATGTATCTTCTCCTGCTTGTGCCATTCTTTTATTGACTGCTAATCGAGCAGCTTCTAAGGCATTATGTCGTATTTGAATATTTTCAGTCACCAATAATTCTAACTTAAAATCATAATTATTGCTAGGATATCCAGAAGAAAATTTTGCAATTTTAGATTGAGGTTTGCCAGCAATATACTCCCTTCTTACATATGGCATCCCACGGGGTTCCCTATAATTAGCACCTTTCATTTTTAAATCACGAATCTTTTTATATTTACAATAATCTTTGATTTATTCGTTTACGTTGAAGGATGTGATCATGTCAAATGATAACGATACAGAATTTGCTTTTGTAATAGAAGGCATTTTAAATCGCAATGGGGTAATAGTGATTGAGTCGGTTAAACAACAAGACCAGTTAAGAGGTAAAGGGTATGGAGAAAAAATCAAAGATACATATATACTGGAAAGTTATGAAGCTCTTTTTTTGTTATACTCTAAAAGATTAGTTCTTAAAAAACAAAAGACTATATTGGATTTCTCGAACTTTCTTCAAACATTATTAAAAATCGATCTATCTATTTTTACAAAATTTTTAATATTTAGGGATCTTCGAACCCGTGGATATATAGCAAAGGAAGGTTTTGGATTTGGAAATGATTTTCGGGTGTATGAAAGAGGTGAATATTCTCGAAAAGCTGCAAAGTATGTAATTTTTGGTATAAATGAAGGTATCAGTATCAAGGCAAATCAATTATTTGAAAATATTCGTTCGATAGAAAAAATGGGAAAAGCAGCAATTATAGCTGTAATTGAGAGAAGAGGAGAAATTATTTATTATAAGGTTAATCTAAAGAGCTTTTCTCAAAATATCAAATTACTTCCAGAGCAAAACATAGCGTAATAGTCTTAGCTGTTAAGATAAATTTATTTATCCAACACTTTCATCAATAGTGCTATAAAAATAATGATGTCTTTGATAGTCCCCCTATTATCATGGAAACATGTAAAATGAAGAGAATACCGGACTACTGAATTTTATAGAACATGCTCCGACCGGGATTTGAACCCGGGATCGTCGCCTTGAGAGGGCGAAATGCTTAACCGGACTACACCATCGGAGCTCATTAAGTTTATAATTTTATTGTTATAAAAGTTCTATTACTCGATATCAGATTAAACAAAAAAGATGATATATTCCTAAAAGAAGGTTCTACTTTATTAAGTAGATAAATTCGAATAAAGTATATATTGGAAATGGATTATTTATGCAGTAATAACTGGAGCTGTTAATGGTTCTATAATCTTTTTAGTTCTTGCACGTAATTTAGCTTTATATTTTAAATTCCGTGGTTTTGTTCTTAATCTATATCCGCAACATGGACACCATAATCCATCCCATTTTATAAATATCTCACATATTTGACAACGCTTTTGACCACTAGCATATCTCCCAGATCCAACAGGTTTTTGGGCTTTGTGTCTCACGCAAATACCTTTACAAGTCATAGTATTTATATGCCCAAAACTACTATTTAAAGTTGAGTAATGCTTATTTGTTATTTATAAAGAAATTATACAAATCAGATTTAAGATAAAAAAAAATAAATCTTTTGGATATATTATTTAATTGAGAGATTTTTCACTTCAAAAGCCTCATTCATTGAAAGGTATTCTTCTATCTTCATTTTGACATCATCAGACTCAGTATCTTCCATTCCGGATAATCCCGCTTTGAAAGAAATATTATTTCCAGAAACTTTAACATCCTCGATCTCCATGTCCGCATAAACATTCGCTAATTCTGACACCCAATCCTGAGCTTCTTGTTGGTCAATTCCATTTGTATCAATATTTACATTAAGCATTTTTGTCATTCAAAGACACCTAACCTTGATAATAAAAAGACATTAATAAATTTGCCTAAATTTTAACAGCAAAAATAGAAAATTTGACGTTATTCAGATTCCTCAAATCTCCAATGTTTTATCAACTCTTTATCAAATTTAGATATTTGTTCCTCATTCAATGAATCTCCACAATTTTTATGAGTAGGTACAACAGTCATTCCTGCTAATTTAAATTCGACTTCATAAAAATGAACTGAAGGACAATTACACATTGTGAAATATGTTACAATATTATATTTATATTATTTTAATTAAAATTATAATATAATAAACATTTATCAATCCTTTTTTAGTAATACAAGTAATGACAAAAGACGAACTCTCAAAATTGCAGATATATATAATTTCTGTCTTAGTCTCTTCTGCTATTCTGGCCACGACTGACCTCTTATTTTCAAACGCGTTTGCTGTAGATAATAATTGGTATGTAGGGGAAGGTGTAACTAAAGATATGTATGTAAAATACAGAATGAGTCATTTTGATACTAATAATGGTCGAGAATTTATTATGACAATATATTTCAAGGAGCAAGACGATCAAGGGAATTGGATAGCACCAGTATTTGTAGAGGATCAAGGAAAGGTATTTAATGGAACATTTCTACTAAGTCCGTTGGATTTAACTGCTTTAGGAACATCGCAAATACCTCCTGAAATGGGAAAATATAGAAGCGCTTATGCCAATTCATTGCAATGGCTAGCAGCATTTGTTCCTAAACCTGGCCAATCTCTAAATGCTGGATCATGGGGCAAAATAGCTTCTATTGGTGGTTCTGAGATTAAACCATCAGGTAATCAAGAATTAAACATTCCAGCATTTCCAGATCCAGTCGACACTGTAAGAGTTGAATATTACAAAGGGATAGCCAGCAATACCTATCTTTTGAATGAATTCCCTTATCCAGTGATGGCGAAAACCTACGTTGATGTTACTACAGGGTCTGCACCCATCCAGTTTCAGTATATTTTGGTAGAGACGGGCAAAGGTCAACCTGCCATACCGGAAGCATCTATCGTTGAAGTGACCCCTCCCTTGAAACAGAGAACGGATAGAGGTGACTACTATGTTTCTTTGGATTGGAATCCACCTACAATAACTACGGGCAACGAAACTACATTTACTGTAGAAATAGCAGACAAAGATCAATTTCCTGTTACTCAAGCTAGCTACGATTTTATGATAATGGGTTCAAACAATACTATATTACTAGATTTGAAAAATCAGTTGGCCCGAGAGGGTACCAAAGATCATAGTATAACATTTGATCAGCCCGGGATAGTAACAGTTAAAATTCAAGTGAATAGTGTGAAAGGCGTAACCACAGGAATCTTTACGGAACTAGTAGAATTTGTGGTTCCAGTTAAATAGATATCAATTCCTCTAAATTTTTTTTCTAGCTAAAAGAAATAAGATTAATTAGTTCTGTGTTTGACCAAACAAAGTTTGTCAAGTAAGAAACGTTTAATTCTAGTATTTGGGTCATTAGTTATTCTTTCTATCATTATAAATATTGCTATAATCGCTTCAAATGGCGGATTTGATAATCCTACTAGATCAATTGAAATACCTAATAACCAAGATCTATGGTCAGCTGGAAGTAATATTCAGGATGGTGACCAATTCTTGTATAATTTAACGATACAAAATAGAAACAAGGGCTTAGACAACTATTTGGTTAATATCCTCTTTCAAAATAGCCAAAATTATTGGAATACTGAATTTACTATATCTCATGATAGTAAATCAGCAAAAATTTATTCTCAGTTATCAAAATCTAATCTGCTAATGAAAGAGAAACAATTAACAAATCAAAAATATATAGATATTTTGGAATCATCACTATTACAAATTAAAGATAGCACAAGAGAACCAAAATATTTAGTAATAGGCGCAAAATGGGATTCAATTAATACTGGAATAACCAATATACCTATCAAAATTAGTTCGAAAGAATATTTGCTCTCTAAAGTCGGAAAATTGGAAACATTTGTTTTAAGTTACAAAATAAAAGATTATAGCAGCAATATTTGGATTTCAAAAAACTTGCCATTGCCGGTAAAAGCTGAAATTTACGATGAAGAGGACAAATTAAAATATAAATATGATATATTAAGATTAAATAGAGACATTAAATAAGAATAGAAAATTTAGTTTAATGTTTAATTAATACATTCGTCAATATCCAATTAACATAGTTTTCAACATCTTTATCAATACTACCCCAAATATGGATTGAACCTGGCAATAACTCTAATCGTCCCTTCTTAAATGATATACGAACCCCTTCCTTTCCTTCATACATATAAGCATCGGAAACTGATGCACCTGGTATAGTTTCTATTGCTTTTGATTTAACTAATTCTCGTGATATTGGAAAGTTTTTTTTAAATCGATCAACAACAATTCCAATATTTTCACTTCCATAAGAATCTAATAAATAGATTTTACTAGGATCTGGGAAATGCAACTTTAAATCTATTCCATATCTTGCACCTACAAATTGTGCTATTTCGTTTATTTTCGAATAAATCATATTTGGATTACTTTTTAAATATTTATTAAAGAAATTTCTATTTGTATTAAAGTTCATTTTTAAATCTTCAATAATTTTGCTAAACATCATAAGTATCAGATAATTCTATATCTATTTATATTCTCTTTTACTTTTTATGTATATAACTAAATTATGTCTATAAAAAATATCAGTTCTGAAAAAGAAAATATAAAAAATTATCAGAATACATGTTCTGAATTTATTAAAGATCTATCGTTAGATTACCTTAATTGGGTAGATAGATACAATCTTACTCCGGAAGAAACTAACATGAGAAAACAAAAAATTAATAATATAGTTATCAAATCAAGTCATATTATTTACCGATTTGGGGATACAATAAAAAAAATAGATATTATTATGAATGATGGTATCTCTAAAATGGCAGAGTTTACAGCAGGCTATCCATTTCAATTTTCAATTCTTGTAAATAATTTGGCAAGCTATACATACAGTCCTAGAGGGGAAATAAGATTAAACATAAAGGCAATTCCCAATGATGGAAAAAGAGTAAGAATAGGTAGTTACGACAAGAATAATTTAATTTTATTAAACTCTTCATCACCTGTTAATTATTCATTTAACAAATCAAGCTTAGAGTCTGCAGATATATTAGATGATTACATAATAATTGATGCCAAAAATTGTCTAAATAAGGACATTATTTCAGCTACTGTAATTGTGGAAGAGATTAATGACGACATTGTCTTTGAAAAGAGAGGACTTTCAACGTTAGTTTTAGTTATCCAAAATTACCTATGAAAGCAAGATCCAGACTGATACTTTTTTAAATCTCTTCCATTATATTATTTAATTATATACTTTCAAAAGTTGATGTAAATTCAATATCGAAATACTTTCCTTTTAAATAGTTATTATTACAATTAAATAATTATGTAACTATTAAATGGATATAATTATACTTTATATACATTTAAAATATTTTATATTTGATAAATTTTTTGGATTAAAATATTAATATTAAAAAGAAGAACATTTCTAGTTATATAATTTTATAATAAATTGGTAACAGGTAACATATAGTAAATATTATTTAAAACAACATTTAATAAAAGAAACTAAATTTAATATATTAAACATCAAAAAAACCTAATGAGAACAACACATAGAAGGACAGTATTACTTAATCTTATACAAAAATTAAAATAAATAATCAAAACTCAAAAGATCATGATATGAGATGATAGCATTAAAACTCTCAATTAACAGATAATCCCCACCCACATATGCATTTTCAACTATGAAATCTTATATAATCAAAACAGGTCTCGCTCAAAGCAGTTCCTTTCAAATAAAAAAGGCTAAATAACCAACATAACTGAAATCGTATGGGCGACGATCGTCCAGTTTGGTCTAGGACATCAGATTGCCAATCTGGTAACCCGGGTTCAAATCCCGGTCGTCGCATTCTTATATCGAAAGTGTCACTTTAACTCCTACCACTCCCACATGCACAGAAACCAAATTCATCAAACGGAGAATTACAAATTTCACATTTTTCGAAGAATTTAATATCCCACATATGTTTTTTATATAATTTATAGTGAGTATCAATTTCTTTAGGAATAGGTGAAGAATTAACGCTTTCTTTAGTACCTGGTGAATTAACATCTTCATGACGTTTTTTTTTGATTTTAATTTGTTTTTTCATCATTATTCTTTGAATATTTTAAATTTGACTTGATTATATCTACTGCTTTGGAAATGCGTTCTTTTTTAGGAAGTTGAATCAGAAAAATATTGGATGTATATATATGTCCATTACTTTTAGGAATAATTCCTAATAATCCACTATCGTTTAATGCATCAAAAAAGTTATTCGAAGTATTGCCTGGAATTAAGAAATTTTCTTCAATTCCTAAGTCGGTAAATTCCAGCTGAATATCGACAAATACATAATGACCATCATAAAAAATATTTAATAAAACATCAACTACATATTTTTTTCCTATACATCTCTCCATAATAATATCATACAAAGATTGTTGAACATATATACAAGGAACTTTATTGTTAGCATATTCAATTACTCCAAAACCCTGTTCATGAATATTGCTTATTAAGTCGTTAAGAGTAGTAAATTGTCTAAATTTCACTATTAATATTACACTTTATAGATATTTTAGTCTATTCATAGAGTTTTACAAACAAAAAAATTCAATATAGGTTTATTGATTTTGCTAATAAAAATATTTTATTGTTATCAGCCAGAGTATGAAGATTACGATTAATCTTATCATAAACATATAATAAATCAATTATTTTTGATCGATCTAAATTAATAGATACAGAATTGTTATTTGTAGTTATGATCTTTGGATAGTTAACATCCTTAACTGTTGTTTCGATATTATTAAATACTGTATTTTCCATGTTTGTTAAAGTTGATTCATTTAAAAGCATTGTGATTTGAGATGTTGAACCACTTTGATCTTTGTAGATTATATTGACTGCTTCTTCTAAAGGTAAATAGCATTCATATTTACATTTTATATTATGTTGGTGGAGATAATTTATTAATTCTCGTAATGAGTTTACAATTTCTTTCTTTATATCACTAGTAGAGTCGATACGATTTTTAATTTTAATATAATCTGAAATTGATATATCCACGAGGCTTCCCTTTATTTTTAAACCTGGGTAGGTTTTACGTAATGTTTCATCTAAAATTTGTTCACTTATTATGGACATTTTTTTGTTACTTGCTATTTCAAACGCACTATACATAATATTCAATATAGATCGTATATTTCTAAAGTCAAAATCTTCATATAATATTTTTATTTGTGAGAAAAGTTCATTTCTTTGTCCATCTGTAATAGTAGTATTAAGATTATAAAATTTAATATATTCTATTACTATATCGGATATTTCCTCGAAAGAATTAGATCCAGCGAGATCAATTTTGTAATTAGCCTTCTCCAACCTATCATATACCGAACTATCTTTTGAAGCTATCTTTAGATAGGAGGATGGAGTGAGAATCAGCATCAAGATCGTATTAGAAATATGGGCATTAATAATAGCCTTCATAAATGAAAGTGTTTCTTCATTGTCATTGAATTCGTCGAATTGATACAACGAAATCTTGTTAAATAATTTTAAATTAATTTTAGATAAAGCCGAAAGACGATTTATCATATCCATTAAAGTGATTGATTCATTATTTTCAAATTTATTCTGTATTATAGTTTTAATTATAGAGATGTCATCTTTAGAAAAATCCTCGTCTCCAAGAATATTATCAAGGTAATCTAAATCAGGCTCCAATCTGTTTTCTAAAATCTGAAGAATTTTATTATCAATACCTCTACCTGATAAAGATTCAAAAAATCCTAATTTAAATATTTTTTTTGCAATTTTATTATCGGATTTAAATCGATCTTTTATATAATAAAGTAATTCTCGTTTCAAATTATACATGTACTCAGGTTCAAAACCCCTAATCATGGATTGATAAATACTTGGAATATTTTTTGGGTATATTTGTGACATGTCAAGATAAGAAATAATTGCTTTTTGATTTATTCCTGATATTTTTATATTAAGTGTGAGATGTGTTTTTCCTGAACCTACATCTTGAATAACTGTAATTACACTGAATTTTTCCCTACTGTCATTAGCGTCTGATTGTTTTACAAGATCTTCAATACATGACAAAATTGAATTTCTAGCCTCTTGATGCCTTTTTCCACCTAGAATGTGAGCATCTTCTAAATTAGGTGTAGGACTACTTGGAAAAGGATTTTTGTTGAGGTTGTATGGATACAATTACAAACACCTTACATATCCATATACTAATCCACGAATCATAATTCCTTCATTACCACCTGTAGACAATTCATATTTAGATCTATTTTCATTAACTAATTGTTCTGCAAGATCATAGAATTCCTTTTCGGAAATCTCATACTTATGAGAGAGATCATTTCTCAGAGTGACTAAGGGTACCCACCCAATTGAATCAGAGTATTTGCAAATAGTTGAATCAAAATCATCACTAAAGTTTTGTAAATTGATAACCTTTTGGGGCTTAGGAATACTATTTTCATAGACATTATTATTATTATTATTAGTAGTTGTTGCTAAGATTGAATCCAATAAAACAATCATCCTACCTTCTAACTTTTCTACATGTTTATCAATAGAAGTCGATAATTTTTGAAAAGAAATTTGAACTTCTTTTAATATTTCAAAAGTATATTTGAATTTAGGATCTGACTCCAGGAGATAGTGAAAATAACTATCTTTATGCCAACAGTAATTTGTACTCCCCTTTTTGGATATAATAATTTTGTTTTCTTTTATCCATGTATTCAAGATATTATCCAGATCAACTGATGCAAATTCTTTGGTTAAATCAGTTTTTTTTAGTCCAGATACACCTGAAGAAAAAATTTTGTCAAATATTTTTTCTTCTAAAGACATGGAGTACACTTTTGATTTTCTTATAAAAGATACTTTGTAAGTTTATACAATTTAATTAGCTAATTTAGTTTAACTTTTAATATAGAATCAAATAAATACAAATGGAATGATGAAATCCTATTCTGAAAGATGATGAAAGCACTAGGGTATCTGACCGAATTTAGTTGTATAGTTCACTTACACTGGTTGAAGACAACAATTAATAATTAGAATTGACAATTACATCATAAAGAGGTACTAAGAAACACCGAATAAAGATGTTATTACCCCCTTTATCAAGGAAATTATATTGTCAGACAGCTAAATCATCAAAACCACTTCTTCCTTGATATGAAATACTAGTTAACTCTTTTCTTCAAACTTTTCTATAACGGTAAATGCAGATGAATTACTCAACTTCCCTTACAAATCTGATACTACATGTTACCTTGCCATCTATATCTTATGGTTTTTATATTTTCAACCCGCAATCTAAGATAATTCTTACAACATACATTTATCTTCGATTATATGTATTATATGCATTGCAAATACACTCCTAGAGATGGTCAATACATATTCATAACCATGGTGCTGGTTATCAATTTGAACAATGGTTTCCTAGAATCTATAATAAGATACTTTTTCTCTTTTTTTTGTTTTCTAAACTTTCACGCATCTTTCTATATTCATTACTTGCAGAATATTACTAATATTGTTATGATTATCTTTTAATTTTTCTATCTTTCAGCGTTATTAAAAATTTTTACCATTTTAGTGGAATATAGTTATGAATTACGTTTAGCGTGATTAATTAGATATCAAGATATTCTTTGGTTGAATACTTGTTCATTGTATTATCAATTGATCTCTACGCTTTAACAGCTTTGTCACTTGATGTTGTGATTATTATTCAACGTTTCCAAATTTGAATGTATTATTGATAATTTAATTTATTCAACTAAAGCTCTATCATATATGACCAAAAAAAAGTATAGGATTTTCTATTAAGGATATATTATATACCAGAAAATTACATGTCTAAATAGTTAAAATGGAAAGTGATGTTAAAACTGAAATCGAGAAGATCTCATTTGAAGATTTTAGTAAAATTGATTTAAGACTAGGAAAGATAAACAAAATTGAATATATACCAAATTTGAACAAAGTTTACAAAGCAGAGATAGATCTCGGCTCTGAGAAAAGAATAGTAGTTGTTGGAGCGGCTCTGTATTACAAACCGGAAGAATTGGAAGAAAAGTTAGTAATTGTATGCACAAATCTTTCACCTCGGACAATAGGAAAGATAGAATCCAAAGGAATGATTTTAGCATTAGATGGAATGGATGGAAAACCACTTTTGTTAACAATAGATAAAGGAGAGAAAGTAGATTTAGGATCTAGAGTTCGTTAGTTGTTACAATTTTACTGAAATAACAATATCAACAAGAACTCTAATATGTGTACAATTATTAATTTAAGTCAGAAAAGGCAACAATAGCAAACTTAATAAATTTGTTTTAAGGTTGTATCGAAATAAAATCTAATCTAATCACAATTCATGTATTCATGTTCATATAGATATCGCCTAAATAAATTAGTTTTCTTAAGAATCTATTAATTACAGCAGTTCGCTATTAAATAATCGTATATATCCTCTTAATATAAGCAATTACTATCACATCAAATTTTTTATTCTATTACTTATTTTTGAGAATTAATTGATTCAATGATTAATTTTCCCACATTTCACCTTTTTTATCTTGTGGAAACTATGCATCTTTTACTAGATTAACTTTGAATTTATTAAAATCCTATTTAAAGTAAGATTATAGACCTGATATTACAAAACAAATAAAGAAATAAGAAAAATAGAAGTAATATTTGGTGTGCAGAATAATTTATTCTAGTCTATGCAGTTTTCTTAAGAACTTGTAAATTACCGTATAATCTAGATCTGCAAATGTTGATTTTGCAGCATAATTGTATAATTGAAAGGCAAGACCTGTAATAGGTAAAGAAAGTTCTTGTTCTTTGGCTGCTTCCATTATAAGAGCTAAATCCTTTTTCATATTTTTCAAATAAAATGAAGGAGAATAATCATCTTTTATCATTTTAGGCCCCTTATTTTCACTCATACCTGTTTTAAAATTAGTAGAATTTAATATCTTCAAGTAAAGGTTGGGATCAATGTCATATCTTCCAGATAATAATAACCCTTCAGATAAAGCCATTGCTATTATTCCAATATTGAGATTAAGCGCCAACTTGATAGCATTTGCTGAGCCTGCTTTATTTCCAATATAAAAAACAGGATCACCCAATTCCTCTAATACATACTTTATTTTTTTAAATGAAGTTTCTTCTCCCGCTACAATTGGGACAAGTGTCCCAGTTAATGCTGCATTAGGACCACCCATTACTGGAATACTCATCATTGATATATTTTTTCTTTTAAATTTCTGATAACAATAAACTGATGCTTTTGGAGAAATAGTACTAAAGTCCGAAACAATTACTTTTTTATTTTTTGTTTCACTTACACCATTTTTATAAAAATATATTCTATCAACTGCTTCGAAATTTGTTACACAAGTTATAATAAAATCAGAATAATCTGCTACTTCCTTGGGTGTATTAAAAACTTTAGCGCCTTTTTTTTCTATTGCTAGGCATTTTGAAATATTGCGATTATTAACATTCACTCGAAATCCTTTTCTAATTAGGCGTAAGCAAAGATTACTACCCATTAATCCTAATCCAATAATTCCAATTTTCAATAGAATGACATTAATAATTAAGATAAAAAAATATTTTCATTTTTCATTGATACACTAAAATCAAAATTTTAATAGGAATTTGGAATATTTTATTGAATATAAAATAGTAGTAGTTATTTAAGATAATGGTTATTAGTATTTTTATTATTATTTACAATTTTTCACTATCTGGTTGTTTGTATGCACAAGTATTATATTTGAAAAGTCTATTAAAATAGTCAACTTTGTTCATTGAATATACCATTGTGAATATTAAATCAGAGAAATATAAAAACTGCCTTGTTATCTATCTTAGTTTTATAAACCTTTAATGGTTCTTCGGCTGGTAAGTTAAGTGGTATTCCATCATTAAGATTAAATACAGACATATGAAGTGGACATGTAACAGTTTTTTCTTCTTCATTTAAAAAACCCATAGATAGATCTGCATACGCATGGGTGCAAATTCTATCACTAGCGTATATTGTGTTCTTTATATTAACAAGAAGAATCTTTTTGTCATTAAAATCAAAATCCCTCAACTCCCCTGGTTTGAGGGAATCAAGATCACAAACTCTTACCCAATCAGCCATTATTTATCTCCAAATAAATAACAGTAATATATGTTACCTATATTTATAGTGTTTTTCAAAAATATCTTCAGTTTCCCGATATCTTGTTTTTTCAATTTCCAGAATTTGTTCCATTGCTTCATCTATTTTTAACTTTAATGGTTTGCCTAACCATTTATTTTCAATTAAATAATTAATCCAAGCACGAATAGTTGGACCCATCTTTCTAGAGATAGGTTCTAAAAATCCCGCAACTATTTCCCTTTTAGCTAATTCCTCTGAAAGACCACGAGACATAAGGTAAAAGATTTGCCTTTCATCTATCTGAGCTACAGAGGCAGAATGTGTAGCCTTAACTTCATTGGACTCTATTTCCAAGCCCGGGATTGCATCTGATTTTGCACCTTTATCCAATAATATAGCATGCCCTGCTAAATACGATTCAGTAGCTTTGGCATTTGTATGAATTTTTATCATCCCTTTAAAAAGAGACTGGGATGTATCCTTCATCACGGATTTCACTAAAACCTTACCTCGAGTATGGGGAGCTACATGAATTAAATTGGAAGTAATGTCAAAGGATTGATTACCTACTCCAAATATAATTTCAACATCTTCCGCTAAAGCGCCTGGTCCTTGCATAATACTATCAACTTTATACCTCGACAATTGTGACCCAAATAAAGCTAAGGACCAAGACATCTTCCCATCTCTTTCTACATAGGCTTTTCTATTGGAAAAACTAATTGCATCATAATCCATTGATTGTAACGTAACTATTTCACATTGAGCATTCGGAAGGACATAGGATTCCAATAATTCGAAATGCGTTTGTTGATACTCTGGTTTCTTTAATCGGGGTGAATATAATTCTTGAACTAAAGTAGCTTTCGAAAACTCTTCACATACTACTATATTTCTAGATATTGATGATAACCCATCATCTGAAAGATAATTCACTATTCTAATAGGATCTTCCAATACGATGTTCTTAGGAATCAAAATAAAAAGCCCATTTTGAAATGCAGCTGATGATAACGCCAAAAATTTGTCCTCTTGGTAATTTAATTTGTTTTTGTTAAGATATTTTTGTAATAAATCAGGGTAATCTCTTAGAGCCTGAGAAATATTTAAAATAACTATACCTTTTTTTTCCAACTCTTCTGTGACAAATGATTCAAGAATTTTTGAATTGTTGCATAAAACACTTGTAGTTTTATTAAACTCCTCTATTCTATCCGAAAAAATATCCAAATCATTGGCAGATTCACGTTGTAAATTAGAATCATTAAAAAAAACCTTTTCAGCAATTAATTTATTTGCATTGGAATATTTACTATAAAGTGAAGAGGCTTCTAATGGTAGGCTTATGTAACTTTTAAAGGCATCATACCGGGATTGTTTCATCCATGGTGGTTCTTTAAAGTCTTCTATAAAATTTTCAAAATTTTTTTCTAGCAAAGATAGTTGGTACATGTTATTATTATCACTTGCAAAAAAAGTTAAGTATTTGCTAACCTACAGAGTCTTCCATTTCTAACTTGACGAGTCGATTTAATTCTACTGCATATTCCATTGGTAGTTCCTTTGTAAATGGTTCTATAAACCCACCCACTATAAGTGACAAAGCGTCAGACTCTGAGAATCCCCTACTCATAAGATAGAAAATTTGATCTTCGCCAATTTTTCCAACACTAGCTTCATGAGAAATTGTTGCATCATCTTCGTTCACTTCGACATATGGATATGTATCTGTTCTTGATGTTTCATCAAGTAAAAGTGCATCACAGCGAACGTTTGACTTAACACCAGTAGCACCCTTTGCAACATGCAATAAACCTCGATAGGTAGTTCTACCAGATTGTTTACTGACAGATTTACTTGTAATTCTCGATGTGGTATCAGGAGCTAAATGAACAGCTTTTGCTCCTGCATCTTGATGTTGATCCGACCCAGCAAAGGCTATCGATACAACTTCTGCATGCGCATTTCTTCCCAGCATATAAACCCCAGGATACTTCATAGTCAATTTACTTCCAATATTTCCGTCAATCCATTCTACTCTAGCATTTTCATAGGCATACGCCCTTTTTGTTACTAAGTTATAAACATCTTTACTCCAATTCTGAATAGTTGTGTATCTTATTTTTGCATCTTTCTTTGCAATTAATTCAACAACAGCAGAATGTAAGGATTCAGTTGTATAAACAGGAGCAGTACAACCTTCAATATAGTGTACTTCTGATCCTTCATCAGCAATAATTAAAGTACGTTCAAATTGTCCGATATTTTCAGCATTAATTCTAAAGTAAGCTTGTAATGGAAGCTCAATTTTTACATTTGGTGGAACATAAATAAAAGAACCGCCTGACCATACAGCACTATTTAATGCAGCGAATTTGTTGTCTTCTGGTGGTATAACCTTTCCGAAATACTTTTTTAAAATATCTGGATGTTCTTTAACTGCTGTATCTGTATCTGAAAATATTACTCCTTGTTTTGAGAGATCTTCACGTAAGTTATGATATACAGTTTCTGATTCATATTGAGCACCCACACCAGCTAGGAATTTTTTTTCGGCTTCTGGTATTCCAAGTTTATCAAATGTTTTTCTAACTGAGTCAGGCACATCGTCCCAGCTTTTACTTTGCTTTTCTGATGCTTTTGTATAATAAAATATATTTTGAAAATTAATTTTTGATAAATCACCACCCCATACAGGCATAGGTTTTTTCATGAAAATGTCATAAGATCTCAATCTAAAATTGAGCATCCATTCTGGTTCATTCTTAATTCTACTTATTTCTTCAATAGTCCCGCGCGAAAGACCTTTCTTACTTGTATAAACATATAAGTCTGTAGAGTCCTTGAAATCATATTTACTATAATCCATGTTAAGTTCTTCTGTAGTCATGTATTTCATAACGGCGTTATGTTATATAAATTTTACAATAGATACTATTTAAAAAAGTATTAATAAGATAAATTATTTATTTTATTTGAATTTTTTTTTCTTTCATATAAAGGTTTTCATAAAAAGCTTTTCACAAAGCCCTTCTAACGAATGGTTTTTCGATTCGGAGAATGGGATATTAGATTTCATAAGCTCTTTACTAGTAAGGGGTCCAATAGATAATACCATTTTTATTTTCCAAACTAAAGGGAAGAGATCGGATGAGTGTTGCTGTATAATATTTATAAAATGATTGACATTGGATGGACTAGTGAAAATTAAAGAGTCAATTTTTTCTTTTCTAAGAAGA
>JAICHH010000018.1 GCA_025922715.1 Nitrososphaeraceae archaeon | reverse complement strand
GTTATACATTCATACCAAAATTCCCATTCTCACCTTTCTTTTATGATAAATAATGCATTGTTGGGCAATGTTAACTCTAATCCTATTGATTCAACAATTTTAGATGGTAAGAGAGAGGAATATCAAGTTATACATTCATACCAAAATTCCCATTCTCACCTTTCTTTTATGATAAATAATGCATTGTTGGGCAATGTTAACTCTAATCCTATAGATTCAATCTCTACAGATAATGTGAAAGAACAATTTATTACGATTAACGAAGATGGGGATAATAATAACATGATTTTTGAAGAACCCAAGAAAAAGGTGGAACGGCTAACTTCCACAGTTCCTTTTATATTACCTGTGCCTTTTCCTTAAATATTTCTCATCATATTTTTCTAAAGTTCAAAAAATATATTGATGGTCTTGTAAAATATTGTTGAGGTAGGCGAAGTTAGCTTAGCCTGGTTAGGGTACGAGCTTCCCAAGCTCGGGGTCGCGGGTTCAAATCCCGCACTTCGCATATGTGCTAAAAATTTCCTATTTTTACAAATTGCTATTTCCTATGTACTAGCATCTTTGAGATATTTCCGGTCAGTTCTTAACCTTTCAATGGTCTTGGTAATCAAATTTATGCATCAATTAAAACAATTCTCCTTTCCTATTAATGAAAGTACGTATATATTGTATTTATTATTAAAATATTTTATTTTTTATATATTAATAAATATTAAAATTCGTATATGCACAAATTACAATATATATAAAGATATTTTATTGTATATGATTTTAATTATTAATTCTCAATATGTATACAATATTTACTATGAACGAAACGAAACTTTATAGTTAATAGTAATAAATAAAAGAAGAGTTTTATTTTTTCTTATCTAATGGAAGACTAAAGAAGAACGTTGCTCCAATTCCTGATCTATTGTTTTGTGCCCAAATTTGACCACTATGAGCATCTATAATATTTTTTGAAATGTACAAACCCAAACCTGTTCCTTTATCAGATTTCGTTGCAAATTTACAAAATAAACGTGGAAAAATTTCAGGATGAATTCCACTTCCAGTGTCTTCCACACTAACAATAACACTTTTGTTTGTGTTTTCTATTTTTATCTTTATAAATCCCTCATCAGTAAATTTTAATGCATTACTTAATAAATTACTAACTACTTGATTAATTCTTTCTTTATCTCCAGATACGTTTATGTCAACAGGTTCATAGAAGATTTTTATATTTTTAGTTCCTATCTCCCCTGAAGAAACTTGATTTTGGATGTCTCTAATAGAATTAGATAAAATGTCATTAAGATTAAAATAGACTTTTTCCAGCTTTAAAGAGTTACTTTCAATCTTAGTAACATCAAGAATATCAGATGCTAATCTGTCTAACCTTTTTGCATTACGTATTATCAATTGAATCTGTTCTTCCTCGACTTTGACAGTTTTAGTTTTAGGATCAAGATCTTCTTCAATTATTTCGACCTCTCCAAGTATAGGCATTATTGGGGTTCTTAACTCATGTGCGGCGATATTGATAAATTCTTTTTGCATTTTATCATGTACTTTTAATTGTTCATTTGCTTCCTCCAGAAGTTCGTTTGACTTCATTAGAGATATGTTTGTATTTTTTAATTCGCCTGTCCGTGTATTGACTTCTCCTTCTAATCTCTTATTCCATGACAAAATTATATAAATTATTCCAAAAGTAACTGAACCAGTTATAACTACAATTAGAGTACTAAAATTATTTTGTTGGGCTATTAGGGAACCTACATTACTTGCCAACTGATGAGGAAAACTTACATATAATGTCCATAAATATTTTCCACTTATTACAATTGGTTCATATGAGAGTGTTATAGCTGATCCATTATAAGTTAAATCTTCTGCTAAAGATTTTCCTTCTAAACCTTTTTTTATAATTTTATTATAACTTTCCCTCAGCTCATGTGGTATTAAAGATTGGAATTCGTTTGACATATAATTATTACCTATTAGTGACTGATTTCTTGCATATATTATGACACCTTCTCTATCCATCAATCCTACATTTCCAATAATAGAAGATGTCATTTCATTTTGAAGAAATACACCTAGTGATTTTACACTTATTGCTGCTACCAGTACTCCATTAAATATTTGTTCGGTATTATAAGTATTATTTTGGTATTTTAATATCTGTTGTTTTATTAATGGATAAGAAATATATAAAAATGATAACGGGCTTCCTTTAGATGTAATAGAAGTACTATAATATGGCGTCAGTGTCTTTTTAGGATTTAGGAAAAAAGGCTGGTTTTGGGTGTCTAAAATTTCATTAGCTTTATCAGTTTGATATATTTTACTAGACGTCACAATTCTGCCATTAACATCTATCCAGTAATATGCATCTGTAATATTGAGGGTAGACGATTGTGCAGAATAAAGTAGGTTTTGCACTTGATCAATATCCCTTTCAAAAAGAAAAGGAGAAGATGTTAAAACTTTTAGGTTAGAATTTATGGAGTCCAGACTATGAACAAGGATTCTAGATAAATCGTACGCTTGAATTCTTGCATTAGATTTAATATCTTCTTCTGCTATTTTCTTTATTTGGTCAGCTGTAAAAGACGCAGATTGATACGATATAATAGATAAAGAACCGATTCCAATTATAATTATTATCAACAATAATGAAACATTATTTTTGAAAACTGATAGACCTATCAACTATTGACAATATCATGTTTATTTAAGATTAATAAATTAAATAGGACTAATTCTTATAGTACATTTCTCTATATAGTTCTTTATTTGGGTAGCGTATAATAATCATTTGTTGAATTTATGCGTTCATTGATTAAAGGAAACAATAACCATTAAAAGTTGGCCGAATCAAAATGAAGCATGAAATTTTTTATAATTTCTTTTTGTTGCATTACCACAAATTTCGCATTCTTTGATAGTTGGTGCATATTGTTTTCTACACGTTTTACAAAAATTCCGCCATTTTCTTAATGTTACTATTCCATCATTACCTAAAGAAATGGTCTTTATTTTAAGGAAATTAGATACGTTTAGAACTGAATAATCATCAGATACTAAAATCCTATTCAATTGATAAGCTAAAGATACAATAGAAATATCAGCTTGTGAAAGTTTTTTAATATCACCCAAAAGATTTGCAATGTACATTATTTTATCAATTGATTCTTTCGTTGGATCTTGTATAACTAAGGCTCCTGATGAAATTAATAAATCCAAGGTTATAGAGGATTTTAATAAATGTTTAATCTCTTGTAGAATAGATGTCGTTGTATAGAATTTACAGTGGAGAGAGCGATAGAAACCAGCATAGAAAGCACTAGAATCTAAAATGAAAATGTTAGAATCCAAGTTTTTCAAGTTGTCTAAAGCCTTTCTTTCTTAATCTTATAAAACGAGCATTAATTGGAAATCGAGTTATTTTTATAGGACTATTTTCTTCAACCAAAAATTTATCTTGACCATCAATTACTAAATCTGTCTTGTGATTACTATAAATTTCGATCACCTCTGGAGGTATTACTATAGATGGTAATTTATTAATTGAAGCTATTGGATTAATTATTAAACAATTTAATTCTTCATGTAATACAGGCCCTCCTAAAGATATTGAATGACCGGTTGATCCTGTCGAAGTAGATACTATTATTCCATCCATGCGCTGACTAATGACACCATCTCTAAATTTTATCGTTATAGTTGGTGTTCTAGTAAGATTAGTTCTAAAAAGTAATATATCATTTAACGCAGGAAGAAAGAGTTTATTGGATAAAGATAAAGAAGCTTGAATTCTAATTCTTTCATCATAGTAATAATTGCCATTTAAAATTGCATCGAGAGCATAATCAATTTGGTCCAATTTAATTTCAGAAAGTATACCTCTAGTACCTCCAACATTAATACTAAAAACAGGAATATCACTTGGATGAAATCTAAAAGCTCGTAAAGTAGTACCGTCTCCTCCTAGTGCGATTATAAGATCAATTTCATTTACTAGGGAGGTAAAATCAGAATTGTTATTTTTAAAATTAGATGTTTCAAATGGAGGGATAGATGATACCTTAATACTTTTACTTGAAAGTATTTTAGCAATATATTCAGATGCTTCATATGCAGTTTTATTTAGATTCTTTGTAATAATAGCAACTCCTTCAATTTTTTTAATCATAAATTATACCTTATAACAATATTATAGTCTTAAATGCATTTTTATTATACAGTTATTAAAATTTAATCTAACTAACAAAAATATTAAAAATGGTCTGCAGTGCTACTAATAGGTTAAGGATCTAAAAAAAAATATTTAAATTGTCTTTGAAATAAAGCACCAACACTAGTATGTAATAATTTGGGCCGATAGCTCAGCTTGGTGGAGCGTTCGACTGATAATCGAAAGGTCGAGGGTTCAACTCCCTTTCGGCCCATGATTTTAATAATATAAACACAGAGTCATACAGCTAAGTTATCTTAAATAGTACAATTGTAGACATCGAGATTGAGACTTCAGACTTCTAAACAAATTCATTTTTGATTTTATGTTAGATTATAATTTTTCTAGATCATTATTATAGACGTATTATGATCCAGCACAACTTGATTTCATAGCAAAATTCTCATAGTTAAATAGAATCTTTACTTTTTGGAGGGCTTTTTAATTATTCTTGGATATTATTTAATCGCATTGTTTATTTAGAAAAAATGAGTAAATAATTCTAATAGATGAATATATACTTCATTTGATTATAATATTATATTAATTGTAAGATATTTTTAATTATTTTATATTAATGGATCTATTCTGATTGAGAAACTAGAATTTTCTATATTCACTATTTCAAGACCATATAGTCTTAAATATGGATGTGTTAACTGGATACAGACTACATCATTCAAATTCTTGGTTGTAAGTTTATAATCAAATAACCGTGGAGATAATTCAGAATTAATTCCTGTCTGAAGTAGTATAAAAGAAAGATCTAACTTTTCTTTCAAGGCATTAACCAATTTATACTCATCTATATTTTTATATCTATCAAAATTTAAAATCCCAAATATCATTGAATTGGATTTAATATTCTTTATTTTTTCAGAAATAGGATTAATTAATAAATCAGTGTTTAAATTGTTATCTAAATTATCAAAGTTTGTATCCAAATTAAAATCAATTAATTTAACGCATTTGTCGTAATCAGTAGAGTCTACAACGTTGGATCGGATCAAATTTAAAAGAGAAGTAATATCTCTGGCAATTTTAGTGTCTAATAATAGGATATGGGAATTACTAATACAATTAGTAATGAAATTAAACAAGAACAAAATAATGTATTTTATTTCTATGTTTGGAGCATATTCTAATAGTACTATAGATTTCTTGGTAAATCCGCCATTTAGATCTTTGTTAAGTGAAATATGACCAGAATCAATTTTAACAATTTCTTTTTGGCTCAAAAATTTATTTGTTGATGAACTAAGAATCTGATCTAAGATATGACCATATTGATGGCTGGGTTCATATGTTTTAAAAATTCCATTATTTAAGGTGTATACAAACGAATTTTTCTTTATATCAACCCCTCCTAGCTTTGTTAAATTCATCTCTCTTACATTGATGTGATTAAATTGATTTAATTTAAGAGTTACAATACCATCAACAAGATAATCTAAAGTTGTTAATTCGTTTCCTTCGTTTACTAAAATTAATCTTCCACCTGCTCTTTCTAACCATGTTTGTAAAACACGTTCATTATTAAGTCTCGATTCACGATCCATAAATGAAGCTATTCCATCCCAACTGTCTACTATTATCAACGGGGATCTTACATCCATCAATTGATTTGTTATACGTTCGAAAAGAGATTCTGGTTCATCTAAACGTGCATCTTCAAAGAAAGGTTCTAAACTATTTATATTTTTAGAAGATTTATTATGTTTATTTGAATGTTTAATTTTAAGATATTTATGAATCCACTTAAAGTAATAAAATAATTTATTAGGTGATACTCTTGTAGAAATATAAAAGAAATTATTCTTTATATTTAATGCTTTAAGAATTGTCAAACATAGTGCAGTTTTTCCTGCTCCAGGTTCTCCTTTAATCAATAAGGAATAAGTTTCATTATTTAAAAATTGTAATAGCTCATCAGGAATTTTAAAAGAAATATCGTAATTTTTAGTCATTGCCCAACCTCACTTAAATTAATAATTATTCTGTTATAATAATAGTTCTCTATATCAAAATATAAAAAATATCCTTAAAATAATGAGGTATTAAATTAAGATAACCATGGATTGATATTTTTTTGGAAACGTAATGCATCTATTAACCCTTCTGCATAACCTATGCTAAGTATTCCTAATTCAAGTTTATGCTGATTGAAAAATCTTTCAGCGTCCAATAAATAGTATTCAGCATTCTCTAATACATAATCCATTTCTTTATACTGTTCATCGAGTATAGAAGAGGAATTTCTTTCACTTTCAAGATAAGATTTCATATTTTTCAAAGCATCTTTCGCTTTTGGCAAATATTTTTCTAACATTGTTACTGCAACATGTTGAAAGAATTGAGTATTATCCAACGGAGGATCTTTATTTGGATAAAGAGATGTTATAGAATCAATTTCAGTAAAATGAAGATGACCTGTTACTATGATAGAATGAGGTCCTTTGCCAAAATCTATTTTTTTTATGGATTTAACTTTTCCTCCTAAGATATTTTGATCTTTATTTCCTATTCTAGATGCCACTATAATAAATAACTCGTCAGATATAATTTTATAACGTATATTCTGTTCTACTTCGAGAAGCATATCTATAGCCCTTGCTGGGTCGAGAAAGAAAAAGTCATTTTCATTGTTATTATTGTATTCTGTTAGGATTAAAGTATGATTTCCTACTCTTAGATTTTCATAAATAATATTATAGACACTTATTGCAGACATAGGATCTGACATGATTGTTGTAGTCCTTCCAAATTTGTAGTTATGCAATCCAATTTCACCGATCAAAGATGAAATTCCAGAAGCACCATGAATTATTTTGATTTCAATTAGGTTTTTTTTTGCTCTTACATAAAGTTCAATGAAAGTTGTTGCCATAAAAGGATCGCCATAAGTCACTATTGCTACATTATTCTCTTTTGATTGAGAGATAATAGATCTTGCATCTTCAATAAACCAACGAGGAACTATTTGTGTACGTTTATTACCATTCTTTAGTAAAATTTTTAGTTGCTTGATATCATCATCATCGATATAACTTGTAAATCTTTCTATATAGATAAATTGACATTTTTGTAAAGTCTCTTTTGCTAATAGACTTAATCCAGAATAACCATTTATTCCAAGTCCAACAAAACATAACATATTATGTAATTAAACCGCTATTATTAACTCTAATATTATTTATTCTGGATATTATACATTCTTGACATATGAAATAAAGATCTTTTATAGACTTCAATTCCTGAAAGGTATTCTTCTATATTTACATGTTCGTTAACACTATGAGAAGAATGTGGATCTCCAGGACCGTAAGTAACTACGGGAATTTTAAATGCATTTCCAATTATATTCATATCACCTGTTCCTGTTTTTCTTAGTAATGCAGGTCTTTTTTTACAAATATCAAGAATAGAAAGAACAAGAGACCTAACTAAAGGAGAGGAAAAATCCGCTTCGAATGGTTCTGTAAAATCTTCAATTATAAAATTAGTTTTTATTCCTTTTTCTTTTGATATTTTTGAAATGAGAATTCTTATAGAATCAAAAACTTGTTGACATGTGACCCCATTTGGAATTCTAATATCCATTGTTATTTTACATTTTTGAGGAGTGACATTGTGACTAGAACCACCGACAATTTCTGTAATACAACAACTAACAGAATTACTTCTTTTTTCTTTCTCATAATTCTTATTTAATGTGGTCGTTATCGCATTCCAAAAATTATAGACTTCCTCAATAGAATTTTTTGCTAACCAAGGGGCACTTGCATGTGCACTGTCTAAAACGTCACATATTAATTTTAGAGCTAATCTTCCCTTATAAGAAATTGTAATATTTTGTATACCACTAGGTTCACCAAATATTGCGTAATCTATATCCAAATTATTTTTAACAAGATGCTTGCTACCTGTTGCATTTCCTTCCTCATCAACTACACCAGCAAATATTATAGTACCATTTTGTTTGGGGAACTCAGACGCCGCCAAAAGCATAGAGATTAAGGGAGCTTTAGCATCGGATGCTCCTCTTCCATACAAGAACCCCTCCTCTATTCTGATAGGAACTTTATTTGGAACAGTATCCATATGACCGCAAAGCAATATTCTTGGATATCCTCTTCCTTTGGTGGCAATAATATTTCCAACACTATCTATATGAGCTTGTTCAAAACCAAGTTCATTAACACACTTATCCTTTAGGAGATTAGCTAGTGGACCTTCAGACCTAGATGGAGTATAAAGAGTAAGTGACTTTTTTAAGAGTTCTATTGCATAATTAGATGAGACCAATGTATATCTAATTAATTTGGTATTTTAAAGAATAATCTACAATCATATCTTGAATATTGATTTCAGTAATTTTGACAGTATTTTTGAATTCTGTTGTATTATTTACTTCATGTACTAATAGACCTTCTTTTGAACTTTCCATTAAATCTACTCCTACAATCTTTCCACCTACAGCTCGAGAAGATTTAATACATATATCTTCCAGTTCATCGGTAACAGGACAGTTTTCAGCTCGACCTCCTAATGCCATATTAGTTTTCCATTCATCAGATTCAGAGTATCTATATATTGCAGCAGCAACAACATCACCTACTACTATAGCTCTTATATCACGAGGTGGTCTAGAAACAAATTCTTCTAGATAATATACATGGTAAAGAGGAAACATATGCTTTCTATCCTCAAATACAGCTTTTGCTGCATCTTTATCACGTAATAATGCTATCAATCTACCCCAGCTTCCTATTGTAGGCTTAATAATAGCAGGATATCCGAAATTTTCTAATGCTAAAAGTGCAGAATCAGGCGAAAAAGCTGTTATTACTTTGGGTGTTCTTATCCCTTTTTTTTGTAGTAACATATGAGTAAATAATTTGTTTCCACAAGTAACATTAGTGTTTAATGGATTAATTACATTTGCTCCTAATCCTTCTAATGCTGCAGTAGAATGGAGATTCTTGAAATAACTAACACATCTTTGAATAATGGTTCGATTAGTATATTCAGAAGAGGGTGTATTTAAATCTAAAACAATATCTTTGCAATCAATTTTCTTTATTTCAATTCCTTTCTTTTTAGCAGATTCATAGATAGCCTTTTCTTCCCATCTTATAGTATCATAAAGAAGTGTGAGAGAAGAAGATGTATTCTTTCCCTCAGTCACTGTCCCCAATCCTCGCCGACTACTTGAGCGGGTTTTGTAGTAAATCCACCTTCATTTTTTACCAATTCATAGCTTGATCCACAATCTGGACAAGATACGATTTCACCTTCGATTGAATCTTCTGGTATTTTGATTTCGGCATCACATTCCTCACATTTTACCATATTTTATTCACTCCTTTTTTACATTAAATGTTTCTTCATTAAGTATCTTTCTTTCTAATTTCTCATCAAGATATAATTCTAATACATCACCCATTCTAAGTTCTTTTAACCCCTTGGCAAGGTTTTCTGCTTCACGTATACTTGTATCTAGGCCAAGTAAAGATAACAAATATGCCGCCCCATTTTTTCCTGCTAGTTCTCCAAATACAATCTTTCTTCTGTTTCCTACTAGACGGGGTTCAATAATTTCGTATGCGGATGGATTCCTCAAAATCGCTGCAAGATGAGTCCCAGCTTTATGTTTATACGCACTGTCGCCTACTATAGGTTTAGATTCTGGAATTTCCAAACTTGTATACTGTGAGATAGTCTTTGACAAATCCTTTAACATATGTAGTCTTAAATTGTTATCCGAACCATATATGAGTGTCAATGCAATGGAAGTTTCGGCAAGCGAAGGAATGCCTGTCCTTTCTCCAAAACCATCGATCGTAGTATGAATCTGATCTGCTCCAGCTTCACAACCCGACAATGCATTAGCTAATGCTAATCCAATATCATTATGACAATGTACATCTAGTGAGCTTTTTGAGGTATCTATTTTATCATACACCATTTTGACTAAATTATACATCCCCTTTGGGCGCATTATACCCACGGTATCTGGAATGCTAATTCTTTCTACCCCTAATCTATTCATTTCATTACACATCTCTAAGAGAAAAGAAGGTTCAGTTCGACTAGCATCCTCCATCGTGAAGCGAGATTTTAACCCATGTGATTTTATATATTCAGCTACTTCAATAGCTCTACTTTTTGCCTCTTCTCGAGAAATTTTTAGCTTTGCACTAAGATGAATATCAGATATTCCCATATAGGTAGCTATCCAATTTGAATTAGTTTTGAGAGCAATATCTACATCTGATTTTATTGCTCTAACATGAGCAACAATATCTGCTTTTAATCCTTGTTTGATAATTGTTTTTGTCGCTTCCAAGTGATCGGAGGAGACAACAGGACTAATTTCTATTTGATCTACTCCAAATGAATCCAACATCCATGCAATTTGAATCCTTTGTTTGATAGTAAAAGAAACTCCAGGGTGTTGTTCTCCTTCTCTTAATGTAGAATCAAGAATTTTTAATTTTTTTTTTTCATTTCCTATATTATTGTATTGATGCGCATAATAGTTAGGATCATCTGATTTAAGTATCATTTTAACGATATTATTACACCTTTCGTATCTGATATAAATGTTAACGCTAAAAAATGAAAGTAAAATTCTGAATATTTACTGCAGTAATTAACTAAGGATCAAATATTTTTTAGAGTTTTAAGAATTATCACGGTATTTGTATCGGAAACACCTTCAATTTTTCTAACTTCATCGATATAAGAATTGATTTCAGAAATTTCAGGAGCACTGATAATTGCTGCAATATCATATTGTCCAGTTATTTCATAAACAACATCAACTCCTTCTAAATTTAATAATTTAGACGTTACTGTGGATGTATCAGAGCTTGAGGCAACTGAAATAAGAGTTATTGCGCTAGTTTTTCCCCTATTGTTGATTTCAATTGTGAATTTTTTAATAACGTTATTATCAGTTAAATTTTTAATCCTTCTCCTTACTGCTGATTCGGATAAACCAATAGTATTAGCTATTTCTACAAATGGTTTTCTAGCATCATTTTGAAGAATCTTTATTATTTTTTCATCGAATGAATCAATGTTATTTAACATCTCTTCTTTCCTCTTCTTTAGTTAATAATTTATCCATAATGCTTAAGGTTTTTGCTACCTTTCCCTCATCAAGTACCAATGGTGGCAATAATCGAATTATATTTCTTCCTGAGTATAACATAAGAAGACCTTCTTTAATTCCATCAAATAATACATCCTTAATATCAAAACGGGATTCAAGAGCTAACATTAAACCTAATCCTCGTACATCTCTCACAATTCTATGATTCTCTTTAAGTTGGAACAATCCATTTTTGAAAATATTCCCGACTTTTTCAGCATTCTCAACTAGATTTTCTTCTATTATAGATTCTATAGTAGCTATACCTGCAGAACACGAAAGTGGATTGCCTGCAAAAGTTGAAGAGTGTTCTCCAACTTTCATAGCGTCTAAAATTTCAGGTTTACATAGAGTCAAACCCATTGGTAATCCTCCAGCTATACCTTTAGCTAGACACATAATATCTGGAGTTGTTGACCAATGTTCACCTGCCCACATTTTACCCGTTCGTCCTAATCCAGTTTGTATTTCATCAAAAATTAATACTAGATTATTCTGGTCACAAATCTTTCTTATTTGTTGTAGAACACCATCTGATGGAACAATTATTCCTGTTTCACCTTGAATTGGTTCAATAATAACAGTCCCTATAGAGTTATCCAATGATTCTTCAATTTTTGATGGATTACTGTAAGGTACAAATTTTACTCCTTCTAACAATGGTTGAAATGATTTTCTATATTTTTCATTGTGCGTAACAGATAATGCACCAAAGGTTTTTCCGTGATATCCCCCACTCATGGCTATTATTCCACTTTTACCTGTAAATTTACGAGAAAACTTTAAAGCAGCTTCAGTAGACTCAGCACCGCTATTGCTAAAGAAAATCTTAGATAGTTTTTTTGGCAAGATTTTGGATATTTTTTCTAGGAATTCTAATCGAACATTATTATAGAGAGACATGTGACAAGTTATAAGTTTCTCTGATTGATTTTTAATTGCATTTACTACTCGATCGTTACAATGACCAATTAATGCGACACCATAACCACCCATACAATCAATGTATTCGTTTCCAGAAACATCCCAAACTATAGCTCCTTTTCCTTTTGCAATATTGATTGGAAATCGCTGATAAAGATTTCCAAGGTAATTATCTTCATTCACTTTGTTATCACCGTACAATTAGTATGAAATATTGCAGAAGAGATTGGATTTTCAACGTCCCCTGAAGCTATAATTGCTTCCTTGACACCCATATCTAAAGATTCTAGACATGCCATTACTTTTTTCTCCATTCCATGACCAATTTTTGGTAAAGATTCCTTTGCTTTATTATACGTCATTTCTTTTACCAGTTCATCATTTAGAATTAAACCATTGACATTCGTAATAAAAATTACTTTATCCGCGGATATTCCCCCTGCAATATAGGCAGCAGCTCTATCTCCATCAACATTTAAAAATTCAGTTTCTTCGCTTAAAGCTATTGGAGAAACAACTGGAACAAAATTCCCTTCTATTAACGTTCTAATTAATAGTGTATTGATCTTGTTTATTTTTCCTGTATAACCTCCATCAATTATCATTTTTCTACCTTTACTATTAACAACTAGAAGTTTTTTCTTTCTTAATGCTTCGATTGTAGATCCATCAATTCCCGATATTCCTGCTGCACTTATCCCGTTACTTAAAAGCAATCTGACGATAGTTTTATTTATTTTTCCAGACATAACCATGGTATATATTTCTGCAGTTTCCTTGTCAGTATATCTACTTTTTACACCTCCAGGAGAAACAATAAATTTTTGTTCTTTTCCCAATTTATTACCAATAATAGTGACTTCCTTACCTCCTCCATGAACAAGAACAACCTTATCTTGTTTTAATATATTTTTAAGGTCTGAAATAGTTGATGAATGTAATCCATCTACTATGCTACCACCAATTTTAATTACGATCATACCGGTGTTAATGGAGTTAATTTTAATCCATCCATTTCATCAAAACCAAACATGACATTCATATTTTGGATTGCTGAACCTGCTGCACCTTTCATGAGATTATCAGAAGCTGAGAGTGCAACAACCCTATTGTTATCCTCATCAATATCAAAACCAATATCACAGAAATTGGAGCCAATTAAGAATTTTGGGTCTGGAAATTTATACAATCCCTTTTTATCTTTGATAAATCTTATAAATGGTTCATTTTTGTAAGATTGTCTATAGATTTTCCATAGATCTAATTCACCAATTGTTTTAGTCAGAAAAGTATGATTAGTTGTCAGTATACCCCTAACAAGATTAACAGCATGAGGACTCATACTAACTTTTATATTCTTTTTAGATAATCTGCCAAGTTCTTGAATTATTTCGCCTGTATGTCTATGTTTGGCTGGTTTATAAGGTCTGATTACACCATATCTCATCGCATGATGTGTCCCTGCATTTGCTTGAGCACCTGCACCAGAAGAACCAATTTTACTATCTACAACTATGTGATCTGTATCAATCAGATCATTTTCAATAAGAGGTTTTAGTGCTAGTAAGGAAGTTACTGCCATACATCCAGGACATGATACTAATTTGGCTTTTTTAATCTCTTCACGATGAAGTTCCGGAACTCCGTAAACTGATTTTGCAAGTAAATCTGGAAAAGGATGTTCCCATCCATACCATTTTATATAATCTTTAGGATTGTGCAGACGGAAATCTGCAGAAAGATCTACTATTTTAATATCTCGTTCATATAAATTTTTAACAATTTTATTCGCATTTCCATGTGGAACCGAAACAAATACTAGATCAGATGAATCGGCAATTTTATCAAGATCCATTGATGAAAAGGTAAGGTCTATGAATCCTTTTAAACTTGGATGAAGTCTATGGACATATTCTCCAACATGTTGTCTAGATGTAACCACATTAACCGTCACTTTGGGATGAGTTACCAATAATCTAAGTAATTCTCCGCCTACGTATCCAGACGCACCTATAACTCCTACTTTCATTGTTATGAACTATAGATCAGAATATTACTGCATCTTATGAATTTTTTTATAATTTAAAGTAAAGACAAATATTAATTGAATTTCTATTTTTTAAAAACTGTTAAAACATACTCAATCATAGAATTTGCTATATCTACTTGAGATACTTGCGATGCTCCTCTAAATTCAACATTACTATTAATTTCATGTACAACAAATCCTTTATCTTCATCTTCCATCACATCTACACCGAGAATACCTCCTCCGACTGTATTCGATGCCTTAATAACAATATCTTCTAGATCTTTTGTAATTGGTGCAAGCCCTGTATGACCCCCCCTAGCAACGTTAGTTCTCCATTCATTTATAGCAGAATATCGGTATACTGCGGTAATAATTTGATCTCCAGCAACGATACATCTAATATCTCTCGGTGGTCTATTTATCATTTCTTGGACGTAATAGATCCTAGAAAATGCTGAATCATTTTCCTCTCTCATTTCCATGATAATATTTACCATTTCTTCATTTCGAATAGGAAAAACTCCTCTCCCCCAAGAACCAACAAGTGGTTTTAAAACTAAAGGAAATCCAAGTTTATTTGTCAATTCTTTAAAAGATTCAGCACTAAAAGTGAAATATGTTTTTGGAGAAGGAATTTCAGATTTCGCCAAAATGAGTGATGTCTTTAATTTATTGCCACATATCTCATTTACATCATAATTGTTTATTACTCGATGCTTCAAAAATTCAAGACAATATGTTATATACAGGCCTCGATAATGACTTAAACATCGTTGAAGAAAAATATCACCGTTAATAGTGTTATTTTGATTTATATCTGTACTAAAAGAAATAGGTTTAGCATCCATTAAATGAGTAGTTATTCCTCTATTGGTAGCCTTATCGTATAGTTCTTTTTCCTCAAATCGTAGTTTATCATAAATTATAGAAAGTTCCATATTTTCTCAAACTTATTCTCCCCAATCCTCTCCTACTGACTCTGCTGGTTTCACGTCTACTTTACCTTCAGAATTAGAAGTTATTTCGAATTCGGCCCCACAGTCTGGACAGGAAACAATCTCCCCCACGACTGCATCTTCTAGAATATTTAATTCTCCTCCACAGTCTTTGCATTCAATCTTCATTCTATTGTTCATCTCCTTTATTCTCTTTTTTATTTAAATTAATTGCTATAGAATTTGCTGTAATAGATTGCAACCCCCATAATTCAACAAAACCTTTTCCTAGTTGCTGATCAAAAATAGAGTCAGAACTATACGTTGCCAAGTCATTCTTATATAAAGAAAATTTAGATTCTCTTCCTACAATCCGCATGGAACCATTTTGCATTCGCATTTTTACTTTTCCTGTAACTCTGTTTTGTGTTGCATCTATAAACTTATCCAAATCATTAAGCAATGGATCCTGCCAAAGGCCAGAATAAGTCATCCAACTCCATTGCTGATCTACAATATGTTTGAACCGCAATTCGTGAGAGGTTAATACCATTTTCTCAAGATCTTGATGAGCTTGAATTAGAACAATTGCTGCAGGACATTCATAAACTTCTCTAGACTTTATACCAATGATTCTATCTTCTATATGATCAACAATTCCTACACCGTATGATCCTGCTTTAAAATTAATATAATTTATCAGATCTACAAGATCCATCCTTTTGCCATCAGCAGTTATAGGTAGCCCTTTTTCATATTCTATTTCCAAATAACCAACATCTGAATTATTAAATTTAATAAATTTGAAACAATCTTCTGGTGGTTCAACAAAAGGATTTTCGAGATCTCCACCTTCTATTGACCGTCCCCATATATTCATATCAATACTATATTTCTTGACTTCAGTAGATATGGGAATGTTATGTTCTTTTGCAAATTGAATTTCTATATCTCTTGTTAGATTCATGTCTCTAATTGGTGCAATAATTCTTAAATTTGGATTAAGTGATTTTATAGTAATATCGAATCTAACTTGATCATTTCCTTTACCTGTAGAACCATGAGCTATTGTTTTGGCATTTTCTTTATTTGATATCTCAACTACTTTCTTTGCGATAAGAGGCCTTGCTAACGCAGTTCCCAAAGGATACTGGTTTTCATACAAGCCGTTGGCTTTAATACAATGAGAAATATATTCATTTACGAATTCTTCTTTAGCATCTACATAGTAATGCTGAACTGCTCCTATTTCTTTAGATCTATTTTCGATTTCTTTAAAATCATCATTTTGGCCACAATCTACTGTTACAGTAATAACATCAAGATTATGTAAAAGCTGCAAATATTTTATACATACCGATGTATCCAATCCTCCTGAGTATGCTAAAATGCATTTATCTTTAACCATCGTTAGCCGATGCGAATATCGTTATTATATTTATATTTTTGTATTCAGTTATTCATTAAATTTAGTTACACATTAAATTTGCAAATATAAAAAAATTATGATAAAAAACGATAAATGCTATTTTATTAAATATATAAATAGAAAATTTGTATAGAAGATACACAATCGATGAAATAAAAAATAAAGTCATTGAAACATTAGGTAACCATGAAGAAGGAATGTCTAGTATGGAATTGGCTGATGCCATTCATGTTAATAGAATGACAATAACAAAATATCTTAACGTTTTATCAGCAATCGGTTTAATAAAAATGAAAAAAATTGGTTCAATTAATATATGGACAAAAGAATCCGGTGTAGACGATATAGAATTTCCTTTGAATTATATTCATATACAACAGAAATTTTTAACTTCATTGCTTGGATATAATAAAAGAGAATCAAGTAAAATATTACTTAATATTATTTATTCAGAAAGTGAAATTTTAAAAGTTTTAAAAGAAATAATCATTCCCTCATTAAATACTATCAACGAAATTTATAACAGAGGTAGGTTAGGTAAAACTGAGCTTATTTATTTAAATAACTTATTATTTGACCTTTTAATTGTGATTGAAATACATTATAAAAATACTGAGCATAACAAAAATATTCATAATATTTTTATTGCTGGAAATGAAGATCAAATATTATATTCGAAGATCCTTTCATTAGTCTCAGAAGTATCAAATTGTGATACTATATATCTTGGAAATATAGGGCAACATATAGACCCTTTTTTTGATATTGATTTACAAAGATACATAACTAAATTTTGGTCTCATAAGAAAGGAACAAAAATTATTTTTTTGTGTTGTTCAGAGGAAAGTTCTCTGAAATTTTTACTTAGTACTGCTGATTATATAAAAAGAAAAATGACT
>JAICHH010000017.1 GCA_025922715.1 Nitrososphaeraceae archaeon | reverse complement strand
TATTGGTGTATTCACAAATTAGTAATCATAATCTACAAATTTAAATTATGATATTATACTTTTAATAACAGGAGAAAAAAATAGAAATATGTCTATGCTTTCAAAAACTCTTACATTACGGGTTCCTTCCAATATAATTTACCGCGCTTTAAAGGATACACGATTAGAAAAACTTTTTCCTGAATTTTTTATAGGCGTAGAAAGAAAAGTTGTAATTGATAAAACAAATAAGGAGATTAGTTTTAATACAATAACTCAAGGAGAACAGATTAAAATTATCGAAACATTCAAATTAAAAATTTTTAACAATAACGGAACAGTTGTAGAATATATTACAGAAACAAAAAGTATGGAGGGGAACAACATAGTATTAGAATCAATAGTACAGACACATGTGGCTAATATTTTATACTCACTTTTGATGCTTGAGACAGGATATATCAATGGAGTATTAGAAAAGAAAAATTAGCTAATTCACTATGAACATTAAAAAATCATTGAATGCTTTGAATCACCATTATATAAGAAATTTTCAAAATACTATAGAAATTAATTATATTTGAAAAAATAGTGATTTAGTGCACTTACTAATAAATAACTACCAAAAACCATTGAGGATAATGGAAAACCATAAGGAATTATTTTATAATATTTTTCATTTTATAAAATATCTTTGGGATAGTTTAATGAGATTTTTTATAATTTTTATAGAATATATATAAGTTGAAACATTTTATTATTTTAAATAAAAACCATAGCTATCTATAGAGATATAATTATAGAAGGCTATTGCAGATACAGAATATTTCTTATTGATAGTCTTTGGACTATATTCCAAGTTAAGAAAATAATAATGTAATACATAAATATTATTAACAAAAACGAGACATATAATGGCGATCAGCAAGGAGACCAAGAGTCTGGATATGCCTTGGGAGAAAGAGTACGGTTACGCCCAGGCAGTAAAAGTTGGAGATACTATCTATTTATCTGGACAGGTAAGTCATGACGAGGGTGGGAATATCGTCGGTCTCAGAGATATGGAGTCTCAGATGCGGCAGACATATGCTAACATCCAGAAGATGCTTGCACAGTATGGGGCAACAATGGACAACATAGTCGATGAAGTGCTCTTTGTGACAGATATGAACTCGGCTTTCGCAGCGGCGGTCAAGTGCAGGAGAGAGGTCTTTTCCCGCACTCCTGTTGTGGCAAGCACCATTGTGCAAATACAGCGTCTTGCGTTTCCTGAGCTCATGATCGAGATTAAGTGTGTAGCCAAGTTGTAACCTCTTGTAAAGTGAAAGGTGGGTATAGAAAAGTCGGGTATTATTAAGGGCTACTATTGCTCTTATAATAGTAGTAATAGGGATTATAATAAAAGATATAAGACAAAGAGCAAAGAAGGTAATAGTACATGAATTAGAAACAAATTAGCAAAAATTGAATTATCAAAAGATGAACCAATTTCTACAATACAAATAATCAATTAACATGATATTCATAACATTTTAACAAATAGGGAACTTTAAATTTTCATTTTATACTTACTTGACTTTTATTCTTTAAGTTAGTAAAGATATAGAAGATTTCAATGTTGCATTGTAGTCATAGATTCTTTTTCATCACTATCATTTGTTGCAGCAATATCATGATGCATTATTGTTTTATTAATAGAATTATCAACAGATGTATCCAATCCTATTCCACTAATTAATGTCCCAAACATTTCATTTGAGCTAGAAAAATGTTCCTTCGTTTTGGCAACATCTATAGTAAGTCCTAAAACTTTCTTACCCATAAGGTGAATAGTTAAAGGAACACTTTTGTATTCATTATTACTTTCATCAGAATAGATATCTGCTATTCCCATTACAACTATATCTTTGTCAGTAAGTATGACCTTATCTGAAATAAAATTCTGAATATTATGATTATGAGAAAGACTACCATCTGGTTTTATCATTGTAAAATTAGATGTAAAGTTAGCAATACCATTATAATTTGTTATTTGAGTATTGTCATTGTTAACATTACTATTAGTTATATTATCAATATTCAGATTCCAAAATCCTCCCTGAATCCATGTAACGATTCCATCTTTTAACTGGTTATTCGCAAAATGGCCAAAGGCTTTTAGCATTTTAGATTTATTTTGTTCTTCTGAATTGTTATTTATTATTATTGAAATATTTGTAGATAGTGGTTGTGCGAATGTTTCTTCTACGACGCTATTATTTGTTAAAAGATTGTTTAATTGTATGAATAATGGTGATTCTATTGTTGTTATAGATACAAATATTGTTGTTATAGATACAAATCCAATTAATATTACAGCGAAAATTTGTTTGTGAAAGTACAGGGTAAAATTCGTCATTTGTTTGTTATTTTTTATATTTATATCCTATAAATTCCTATTCTCCAAAATATTTAATTTCATTTTTAGATATTTATTCAAATAATGATTTTCAAATCTCAATATTTAATTCACAAGATTATAAAATAAAAAATTTAGTTGTTTAGTGTGGATATCAGGTTAATGGCCTTTTATTTGATATCTCCAAATGCGTCTAAATAAAGAAACAGGTTAGTAATGATCACAGTGCGGATGCGAAACAAATTTGACCTAAAAAAGGATTTGTAATTAGTATTATATATTTACTTATACAAATGAGTTAAGAAACTGTTATGTCTTTTGTATTAGATTTGCTATCTCTATGATCAGATCTATTGTTAAATAGTTTAGTTGTCTTAACACCTAGATTTACCATAATAGCAAACATCATGGCTGAAGAAACATGTGCTACAATAGATGTTAAATGAGGTTCATATGAGATTGTTAATAGATAAAAATGTATTGACCATCTCGTTACTACATAAGCTAATTCAGCAATACCCCATAACCTTTCCTGTTATTATTATTAGTTCTTCTTCTACTCCTTGATCAAGTCTTTTTAAATAGGGTATCCTTATCCTCCTTCTAGAAAGGACTTGCATATCAGATCTGTTAGTTTACAAAAGGAATTTTGTTGTAGTCTACTGACTAGAAATGATTCTTAGACAACTAAAATTCTTTAAATATTGTGTTTCTATATTTCAAAATTTTGTGTATAGATAATAAAAAACAATAATAATATTATAAAATAAGTTTTGGTAAAATTAACTTCCTTTAGATATACTGTAATGGTCAATTATTTTTACAGGGTGTTTTTTATTATTCTTGCATGATGACATTTCAAATATTGTAAAATCTCCTTCTTCTAAATCCTTTTCTTTTAATTGTTGTTCTTTGCAATTGTATCCTATATCATAATATTTTGCATCTAACTCTTTTCCATTGATTTCAATATTAAGGAATCCAAATCCATTATGCTGTTTTACTACATAATCTGGTTGATTTAAAAATATATGACTGCTTCTGCCTCCTAGACCTATTACCGAAAAAATTGATCCTTCTGGATTAAAAAATTTATTTGTATTATTTGATTCATCTACAAGTGGTTGGCTAATATTATTAGGATTAAATTTAATAGGTAAAGTTCTATCATATATATGATTATGGCCTTGTAATACCATATCAACCCCATATTTATCAAATACAGGTTGATATTTTTCTCTCATAATATATTCTTGAATGTGACTGGAAAGTGAAGAATAAAATGGCTTATGAAACATAACAATAATCCAATCAATAGAGGAATTATTATTGGTCTTCTCTAGATCATTTACAACAAATTCATATTGTTTTGTATTTAGTGGAACATCTTCAACAATCATTTCATCATTTATTAAATGATACGGGGGTATTTCGCCCTTTATATCATGTTTGGCTAATAGATCTTTAAGTGTTGTAGCATAATATTTTGCATCTGGTTTATTACTTTCATCATCTTTATTGTTATCATCATTTTCTTTATCTTCCTCTTCCACTTGTTTAAAAACATTAAGTGAAAATTCTAATTGCGTATCTAATACTAAAAAGTGTACATTTCCATAATCGAATGAATAATATGAATTTTGTAAATCATAATGTTCTAGCAATGAATCTTTTAATTCTTTAGAACCTCCTGTTGCTTTTTCTTCGTCATCCTCATGATTTCCAATCGCAATTTTGGTTTTTGAATCTAATGCTTTAGTCATATCATACCAGCAATCGGCAGTTGGTTCATATGTTAAATCTCCTAAAGCAAGGAAGATATCTGGCTTTTGCAATTCAATTTGTTTAATGTTATCTTGTGCTACAGGTCGACAACCAAAATCACCTACAGCAACAATTTTTATTTTTTGTTCATTTATAGTTTGATTTTGATTAACAGAAGTATGATTATTCTTATCATCATCACTTATATTAGTGAAATTTTTCTTTACACTATTAGTAAGACTACCTTCATTTGTAGACTCAAGATCTTTATTATTTGTAGAAAAAACATCAGAAAAAGTTAGAGTTTGTAAACAGAGAAGAAAAAATAAAATACTAAAAATACAAGAAAACTTTAAAAATTCCCTACATTTAAACTCTAAAAGCATTTTGTTATGTTTTAAAAAGTAGTTAAAAAACTTTATTTATTTTCTCTATTGATAAAATGTCTTACCAATGTTATCAAGACTTGTATAAGAATAATATACTATATGATTTTATTTATGTAGTATTGTATTCATGATACCACAATTATTATGTGCTACAATTCGATGATTGTCCAATATTATTCATGAATGAAATATGAAAAAAGGGATTCTCATTGGTTTCAATTATTATATTCATTCTAAAAAAGGACTTTAAAGTAGTAACAAATACTTAAATTCACTATAAGTGAAAACAAGAGGATGTGTCAATGGAATTTGAGGCCGCGGTTAGCTGTCATGCTTGGTATTGGTCTGATAGATTTAATTTCTAATTAATGAAGAATAATATAATGTTATTGTAGTATATTATCAGATAAACCATACAATTCTAATGACTCACAAATTCATTAATATCTCCTTATTCCTTTCTGATTCTTGAAAAATAATATTGGATTAGATCTATTGTATTAATTAATGATAATTGAATAAAATTAAGTATAGTCTACATTCCTAAAATAGAACTCTATTACAAGGAATTTCATAATTTAAGATAATTTCTGCTCCATTTGGATCTTTGATATAATCATTGTTTTTATCATCAAAGAAACGAAGTGTATACATATCTGGTAAAAGACCATCTGCTATAGTATAATCGTTAAATCCTCCTGTAGCATTAGTATCAAAATATCCATAATAATCCATAATACCTTTAGAATTAATGAATTCCCAATATACATTACCATTATTATTAAAACCATTTACAGTCATGTTAATTCTATGATCTTTCAAAGTACCACATTCCGGTGATATTTTAACTATAGGAGGAGAAGTAGAATAAGTCAAAGTGACTTCTACATAAACTATGAAAAAGGATGTAATAAAAGATAAACTGACTATTAGAAATTTTATGAAATGTATAGTCATTTTAAATATAAAAAGAAACTAATTATAAAATAGAAAAAATCTTATTGTAATATTTTTTCTATTTCATTTAATTTAGTATTTATGTTATTTACCATTTTTTGTATATCTTCTTCATTAACGTTTCCTTGTATAAGATTTCTAAGTTGTTCTCTCAAAAGAACTTCAGTATCCTTCAAAAGTGATTCATCATGTTTTGCTAATTCTGGTTCTAAAAATTCAAAGTTATCTAAATATGCTTCTATTACTAAAGTTTCAGCATTCTGATAATCATTATTCTTTATCTTTTCAAGAGATTGATCTAGTAGGCTGCGAATATTATTTATCAATTCAGATGATTCTATATCTGTTGAAACCAGAATTGCAAGATCCTTTGCTTGTACATTAAGTATGTTTGGTATAGTATTTGCTATATTACTAATTGTTGTAGAGATTTGTTTTGCATCTTGTTTATTACTCATAGATGTATTTAATTGATTAAGTGAATCTTTAATTTCTGTAAATTTATTACGCATTGTTTCATTTACATTCTTAATTGTTTTATTGAACAATTCATGGGCAGATGAAACAAATCCTTGAGCATCTTGATATTCTGCAATATTTGTAATTGTACCATTTTCTATACCTATACTGTATTCAGATTCAGCAGTTTTAAGTAAATTAATCAAAGTACTCATATTAAATTTAATATCAGCAACTTCATTTTCTGGTATAACTGTAATTATTGCTTTATCTAATAGATTCTTTACAGAATCTGCAGAATTAACAAATTCGACAGGAGTCGATTTAAAAACTATTGACGTTAGATTATTTAGTGAATCAATTAATGTTTTATTTAATTCACTATCTGCAGATGATAATTGATTTCTAATTAATGTGTATATTTCACTTATTGGATGAAAAGTATGTGTCTGTGTAAGTTCATTATTTCCTGCTTGTTTATTTGAAATTGCAGCAGATAAATGACCTTTAATAAATTCTATATTAGTCGCAAACTCAACATTCGTATTGTTTAATGATGATGGTGATGATGAGGCGTAATTACTAGTACTAGATTGTTCTTGAGCCCATGCCATTGTAGGAAATATAAAAATAAGTAATAATGAAATATAATAGAGATTAGTTCTTTTCATATTCGAATGGATTAATTTGAACTATTTAAAATTATCGGTTATTCTCTATAACGAAATTTATTCATTAGTTATTATATTTAGCATAACTTGAGAATTCAAGTATCAATAATACATTTTACAAAGAATGCAAAGATGTTTTATTTATATTAATAAAAAAATCATTACTTATTGTAAACTAGAAATTTCTTTGTCTTTCTTTTTCCATTTGGATTCTAAATATCTAATAAAAGTGAGCATTATCAATTATTAAACTAATTTTCTTCTAAGAAACTATAACTTCGTTATCTATACAGAAAATGTCTTATATAGACAGATACTTAATATGTAAAAAAGGAATTTATTATAATCATAGTCTAGAATGAGAAATTGATGAATAAATAAATACTAAATTCATTTAATTAACTATAAGTTACATAATCTAAACCATTGGCAAAGTCTGTCATAGTCTAAATATGCATTCTCCAGCCTGTTTTTGTATTATCCAGACTATGTTAATTAACTTGTTATAAATTTTTATATACTATTTAAAGGTAATTATTAATTAATTAAATATTGCTAAATTATTAAATAGATAAAAAATTAGTATTTATACCCAAATTTTCATCTTTTAGAATTAACTATACGGTTTTATATTAGGTTAACCTAATAAATATATCTGGAATATGCATTGGCATGATTAAGTCATTCAACACTTATTCCGGCATATACCAATCTATGCCGGAATATCTAAAAATATGTTAGTTAAATAAAGTAAAATATCAATTCGATTCATATTTTCTAAAATGATAATAGTCTTTTAAATTAAATAGTAGTTCTATTAATTGACTCTTATGACAATGCCTAAAGGATGGCAAAATGAACAAACTATGTCTAAAAAAGAACATTCTAACGAACAGAATGAACAAATTAGTTCAAAGAATGAACAAACAAGTTCAATAATAACTGTTGACGATAAAATTATTATTCAAGAATTGATTGCTACATATAACATTGCTCTTGATAATAAAAATATAGATGAGTGGACTAACACTTGGACAGACGACGGAAAATGGAACACAACATTTGGAGAAGCAAAAGGGAAAACAGAACTAAAAAATATGATTAACCAAGTTACGAACGAATTTGCGAGTGGTAAAAGACATTTATCAACCAACATTATAATTGAAGGTGCTCCAAATAATATGGCTAGTGCAAAGTCATATCTAATAGTGACAGAAGCAAAAAAAACTCCCGAAGTGGTGGCATCTGGAACTTATAGTGATATATTAAAGAAAAATATTAGTGGGGAGTGGAAATTTTTTCAGCGTAAACTAGATATTGACCTAGTAGATGAATCTAATAAATAAAAAATTTTATTATTACTATTATTATCTATTTTTAATTGTCCATTGTGATACTAAAATATAAATTCATCAAATAGTGGTCTATTAGCCTCATTCATATGTAAAATGAGATCATAAAATACATCATTTATCTTTATAAGTATCTACTATTTTTATCAAACTTTTCTTCTTTTGCTACTTCTAAAGACTTTTTGGGGAATAAAAGTATGTTTTATGATATAAAAAAGTTAAGATAAAAAGTCATGTATTTATGATAAGTGATAGTTAATAACTCATTCTACAAGAACTATATCCTACAATTATGAAATCAGATTTTAAATATTACACTTTAGAGAAAGTTTCGCTATATAGAATAAGGACAAAATATTTATTGGTATTTTCAACCCTATAGGATTTATCAAAAGTATAAGTGATTAAAATGATTTGGAAAAATAATAATCAACCTTTTTTAACAATTGTTTTTATTATGTTAATACCTGTATTTTTTATCTCTTTTTTAGTTAACAATATACAGGCTTTTGGTGAAGATAACAATATCCAGCAACAAAACGCTACCCTTGCTTTAACAGATTATAATTTTATAGCAACAGGAGACTGGTACTGTAATGAGGAAACAAAAAAGACAATTAATAATATTCTTGAAGTACATCCTGAATTGATAATTACAACTGGAGACCATGTAAAGGAATCTCCATCTGCAGAGTGTTGGATTGATATGTCAAAACCTATTAAAGATAAATTAAAAATTGCAATAGGAAATCATGATGCTGAATTTTCAAATATATATAAACAGATTGTTGACTACCACCAACTGAGGAGTCCATATTATTCACATGACTTGAAAAATATTCACTTTATTAGTATGTCTACTGAACATCCTTATGATAAAGGAAGCAAACAGTATGAGTTTATTAAAAATGATTTAGAAAAAACATCAAAAAATCCAGATATAGATTGGATAGTAGTTCATCAACATAAACCTCTTTATTCAACAAAACAGGATAAAAAAGAAGCAGAACAACTTAGAGATGTATATGAACAACTTTTCCAAAAATCTGATGTCGACCTTGTAATCTCAAGTCATAACCAATATTATGAAAGAACTTATCCTATCTTGTACAATGAAAATTATGAAAAAATCACTAATAAAAAAACAGAACCACAGCCAATAATTACAGATCATTCACAATCAGAATATCCACCTACAGATGGGATAGTATTTCTGACGGTAGGAACTGCGGGAGATGAATTAGATCCAGTTAAAGAAAAATATGACTTTTATGTTATTCAAGAAAGTAAATTTGGCTTTTTAAATATTGAAATTGAGAATAAAGGTAAGACATTAGTTGGGGAATTTCATTCCAACGATGGAAAGGTAATAGATCACTTCAAATTAAATGAGATTTGATAAATTTTTTTAACTTCTTTTGTTCAAAAATATACTATAAATTTTATATAATAAAATCAAAATTAAATGAATGAAATAATTTTATCAATTTCACATATATCCAATTAGTAGAAATAACTTTAATCAATTGCTAGAAATTTGACTTTCTCAAATGAATAAAAATATATAATTATTATAATATGATTCTGGAATTCAACACTTAAATTGTTGATGTGCATTTGTCATTCTGGTTGCCTATCACTAAAATTTTGAAGAGGCTTTTCCTTCGGGGTAATATAGAAATAAAAATTTGTCTGGGTATTTTAATAATTTTACTAATTTCGTATTCTATTGTTGTATCCAATAAGCTCTCGGTATTGGTTATCAATAAGAATATATTTCATTTTTCATGAAAATATCAATATATGCATGACAAGATTTTATTTTCTCTTCAATCAAATTTTCTAACTATGTTAGCTCCAATAAAGTTATCTGCCAAAATAGGAACATTTTCAGTATTATTGATAATTTCTTGAATCTTTTTTTTTGAGTATCGCTTAAATCTTTCATTGTGGAACTTATATCCTATAACCTTCTTTTTCTGACAATTGGCAATAGCTCAAATATTTATCTTATTAATGAATATAATATGGATTGATTGTAAAAAGTATATCATATGTATAGTTGAAAAAATTTAGTTAATAAAAAAATTGAACCTATTTAGTTAATGGGACCAAGTAAATATGAGCCTTTGACTGTAGATAAAATTTTTCTATTCTCTATCTATATTGGATGTATCTAATTCTTCAGAGTTAATATCCTCTGTTATCTCTTTTTTATCGGTAACAGCCTTCTTTTTTACTACAACTTCTTCTTTCACATATGGTTTTTTGCTAACTTCTGGTTCTTCTCTCTTTAATGGTATTTTTATCTGCTCTGGTGATTCTACAGGATTTTGTGCTTCTGTGACTCCACTGGGAGGTCTTCTATCAATACTTTCTATTTCTTCTCTTATTAATTGAACTTCTATTGTTTTGGTTTCTTTGACTGGTTTTTTAGTGACAACTGTTTCATCTACAAATTCTCTCTTATTGACATCTAATTTTTCTGACATTAAAGGAATAACTTCTTCTTTTTCTTTTGTATTGCTTAATGAATCATAATCATTAGTAGTAGAAGTTTCTGTTTCTATCTCACTATTACTAAAATCATCCCGATCAAGATCTACATTTTGAGATTGCATATATGAATTTCTTGCCTCTTCTTCAGTTACTTTGAATAATACTCTATTACCATCATAATCTTGGACTAGATTTACTGGAAAGGAGAAAAATTCTTTATCAATTATACCTTTTTGAGTTATGACATATTCTGGATCAACACTTTGAATCTCACCAAAATCCGCGTCATCAATTCCTCTTGCTTCTTTTTTTATAGTTTCCTTCCAAGGAAAATCATTAGAACTCATAGAATATTATATTTAATAAATTATTTAATACTTACAACAAATTTTATTGTTATCTACAAAACAATAAAAAAATTGTCAAATAGAATTCTTCACATTCCATTATATTCTTATCTTCCTCGGTGGTACCTATAACCTATTGAAATTTACACCACAACTATTAAAAACTCTAGTAGGTCAGAAAGTTGCATATGAATCCCTAAATATTTTTTAAATATTTATTTATAAAATTCAAAATAAGATTTTTATATTTTCTTAAACATTCGAGTAACTTTTTATTGAATCTCTATAATATTTTTGTGCAAGGTTTATTGATTTGTTAAAAGTTTCTAGATATGATTCTAGAAAATGGTTTATCAGTTTTGAGGTATTGATTGTATTGCCAATTATAATCTGATTAATGTTACTATATAATTTTAAATATACTGTTGGAAATAGAAATTATTCCAATAGGACTTGGATAGATTATTTACAAATTTAGAATATGCTGACTGAAAAATAGAATATATTTTTGTTGTAATTTTATATGATTATTTAAGAATGATTGAATAGAGTTTATAGTTTGCTGTGCTTGATATTGGTCTGTTGTTGTCTCTATATTGTTATCAATAATTGCTTTCTTTTCCTTTTGATATTCATCGAAAATATTAGTACGAGTAATTTAGAGATATAATCGTATTAAAAAAGCAATTTCGATTGGATCAAGGAGGAACTATATAATTTTAAATACGACTTTAAATTAGTTTGTGTATTATGCCTTTTGGCTTAGGTGACAGCAAAGAGGATGAAGGAAAAGATACAGTACGTACGAAAAAACCTCTCCTAGAGGGAGGCGACTTAGAAGAAGTTAATAAAATAAATGAGATGTTAAATCCAGACGAAAAAGTATTACTTGTTGCAAGACAATCAAAAATAAAGCCTGGAGGCTCTTATTTTACACCCAATACCATCTATGCAACTGACAGAAGAATAATAATCAGAGATCCATATATGCTTGGTATAAAAGCAAATGTAGTGGATATTCCTTACGATATCATTACAAGTTTAAAGCTTGAAAAGGGATTGCTATCATCTACAATAAGATTTAAAGCTCCTGGATTAATGAGCTCAACCAAATTAGGGATGATGGATAGTATAATCGAAGGTGAAGATGATCAAACAGGTATAATAGAAGCTATTCCAAAAGATAAGGCAGAAGATTTGTTGGAAATAATTCGTTCAGGAATGAATGATAGCCGAAGAATACCTCCTTCGAAAAGGCAAAAATCTATCGAATTAAATGAACCAAAAGAGGTTATGACTGCTTTTAATCACTCTGTATCAATTGCAGATGAATTACGAAAACTTGCAAAATTGAAAGAAGAAGGAATACTAACTGAAGAAGAGTTTAATCAAATGAAGCAACAACTTATTAAGAATAAGAAGAGTTAGTAGAATTTATTATTCTGAAATTTATTGGCTAGAACTGATAGGCAAACTTCATTGTATTACAGTTGAAAAAATGTTAGATTAGGGACAGTCAAATATTGCAAAAAAAACCAAGGAATGTCTGATCTGATTATGTGACTTTAATATTTAAAGAGATAAAGAAAACAATTAGTAAATAGTTCTCATCACTTTAATTAATTAATACTTTTAATATCCATTATTTAAATTAGAATTCTGATTCTTATAATGATTCATACAATATTTTCATTGCTTATCATTATTAAAAGTATTATCTTCTTTTAGTTTTATAAATATGACTATTATTTTTTTACTACTATGAGATAAAGATAAAAAGAATTACTCTAACTAGATACTTCAATTTAGTAACATTGAAGAGTCACACTTTAAATAAATTTAACAAATAAATAAAAATAAATAAAATATTTTTGTAAATAAATTGTATGGTTACGGTTTTGCCTCATAGATTATGTTAAATGGTGTCTGGGTTGCCCGTCTGAATTTGGTAAACCCAGCTGCTTCTGATATCTTTTTTATTTTCGTTTCACCTGCTTGTGCACCTAATGCAGGACCATTATCTGCCAAAGAATTTGGGACACAAACAAGGGTAGATGCTGCATAATATATTCTGCCTACCAAATTAAGGTTCTGTTCTACCTTGTCATTGGCCATTGGTTCTATGATCATACAGGTACCATCTGGTTTAAGAGATTGCTTTGCAAATTTCATTGCTCCTATAGGATCACCCATGTCATGAAGACAGTCGAAGAAAGTAATTAGATCATAATCATTGCCAATTGATTTATCATTTGCTGATACTGAACTAAATTCTACATTCCTTGTTATTCCTTCTTTTCTTGCTTGCTCTTTAGCTTGTTCAATAGATGGACTATGGTTATCAAAACCATAAAATTTAGAATTTGGATAGGCCTTGGCCATAATAATTGTTGAGATACCATATCCACATCCAATATCGGCAACTTTAGCACCTTGTTTTAGTTTTTCTTCAACTCCATCAAGTGAAGGAATCCATGAATTCACAAGATTCCCAATATAATTAGGTTTAAAAAATCTGGCAGTACCTTCAAAGAGATCATGATGATGCTCACCCCATCTCAATCCCTTTCCAGTTTTGAATACCTCTATAAATTTATCTTCGTCTTTAAAAAAAGATCTGATTGATTGATAGGCTCCATGCATATATACAGGACTATTTTCATCTGCTAATGCCATTGCTTGTTCTGGTGGAAGTGTATATTTTTCATCTGATGCATTATATGTTATATATCCTCCAGCGGCTTGATTTGCCAGCCATTCTCTAATATAGCGCTCATTAGTGTTAGTCTTTTTTGCTAATTCGTCTGATGTAATAGGCTGTCCAGATTCTGCCATGGCTTTGTATAAACCCAGTCTATCTCCAATAATCACAAGCATTGCACTCATAGTACTTGCAATGTCTCCAACAGACTTTAGCATAAAGTCGTGTAGTTTTTGTTCATTAATTTTGTTGGTAGAGTTTTCCGATTGCATTGTTATGGTTAAATATTATTTTAAGGTATTATACATATCTTTTTATATCTTTTTTATACTAATTTTTAATTCCTGTTAATAGAATCTAACCACCACAAATATGCATCAAAAGAATAATATTTTCATGGATCAATAGATCTATTAAAAAAAATAAATGTATGGATATGTTAAACAAACCTTAAGTGTAATACTTGACCAATTTACTTCTACATATATTTAATATTAAATTAAATTTTATAATGCAAATTATCGTTAATAAATGGGTATAAATATAATAATTAAAAGATTACTTTGATTTATAGAGCGGAAGGATAAATTCAAATGTAGCACCTTTTTTTTCTCCATTTTGATTATTATTATATCCTCTTATAGTTCCACCGTGTGCTTCTATAATCTTTTTTGAAATGTACAATCCTAGGCCAGTACCTCCAAATTCGGATTTTGTTGTAAATTTTGAAAATAGTCTTGGCAATATGTCTGGATCTATTCCTGTACCATTATCTCTTATTTTTACAGATATCCATTCATTGCCTTTTTTCTCTTTTTTTACTTTTTCTAAAATTATTTCAATTTTTGCTTGATCGCCATTTGTAAATTTTGCTGCATTTCTTATTAGGTTATTAATAACTTGATAGATTCTTATTTTATCTGCAAATACTGTAGATGATTCATTTGATGGATGAAAGACGATTTTGACATTTTGATTAACCCCATCTATTTTTTTTGCAGTTATTAAATCTTTTATCACATTGTTTATTTTCTCATGTAGATCAAATTGGGTTTTTTTTAGTTCAAGATTTCCACTTTCAATTTTTGTAATATCTAAAATATCTTGAATTAATTTATAAAGTCTTTGTGCATTTCTTTCTATCGGTTGGACGTAATTTGCTGTTTTCTCTGGAAATGATTTTATCATTTCTGTATATCCAATTATTGATTGAATAGGTGTTCTCAATTCGTGTGCAGTTATATTTATGAATTCTTCTTGCATTTTGTCATGCTGTTTTAATTGTTCATTTGCATTTCTTAATTGTTTGATATTTTGGTTTAATTTAATCGTTTGATTATTAACCTTAGTTTGCAATCTTTTATTCCAGCTAATAAGGAAATAGCCAAGAAGCGAGGAAACAACTACTATAATCAATATTGTAATTATAGAAAAGTTACGTTGTAGATTTAAGAAATAAATAACTTCTGCATCGAGTTTATATGGTTTATTTATTAATAAAGTCATGAATTGATCTCCTTCAAGAGATATAGGTTTAGAGGAAAAAGTACTTGTTTGACTTGTAGTATTAAGGTTATAAATTCCACTTTTTCCGTTTAATGCATCATTTACCAACTTGTGAATGTTCTCTAAGTCTTTTAAAGGTAGTGGATTAAACATTAATGATTGTACTTTATCAGAAAAAAAATTTTCTCCAAGTAAATCTTTCTTAGCAGTAAACATAATCATTTCTTTTCTATCCAATAAAGTGAGCTCATTTTGTTCTGACAATAACATAGAAAGTTCCAAGAGTTTTTCTAATTTATCGATTCTAACAGATGCTTCTATTATTCCATTGAATATTGTTCTATCAAAAGTATTATTAATGGGAATAAATTCATTATTTGTAGTATCCAATGAAAATGTTCGATTTATAACTTCATTTTTAGATATATCGTTTATCAATATAGGTATAGAAATAGAAAAACTAGGGATTTTATTGATTGAATTAATTAGATTTGAAATGTATACTTTGTGTGTTTCTTTTGGAATAATAAAATATGATCTATTACTAAAATCTTGATCTTTTGATTTAATATATTGTTGATGATTGCTAGCAGCAATAATTTTTCCATTTTTATCTATTATTCTATAATAGTCAGTGATATGCTGAGTTGAAGATTGACCTGCATTCATCAATAATACCATATCTTTAACATCTTTTGATTGCTGAACAGTTGGTGAATTTGCAATGGTTTTAAGATTTGTCACTATATCCAGGAGAGCATTTTCTATAATTTTTCCAGAATCATGGGTTTGAGTTAATGAAACATTTTGGATTTCACCTAATGCTACACCTTTTGCTGATTTATCTATTTCTGAGTATGTAAAATAAAATAAAATTGCCACTATAACTGCTAATAATAGAACTGCAATAAAGATTGAAAAGGAGTTACTAAAAGATTTTATCATAAAGTTATGAAATCAATATCAAAGTTAAGAGTTTCTTTATCACACAACTAATACTTTTATTATCTTAACAATCTATCTAATTAATTTTTCCTAATTTTATTGGTATGTGCATAATGGCTATCTATAACATATATATTATCTGTTCCTTGGAGGGATAAATAATTTTTTCTTGACTATTTTTCTATTTATCAAATATAAAGAGACTTTTACCAGTAAAAGAATGAAACTTTTATAATAAAAAGAAGATTATTATCTTAATAAAATATATAATAGAATACACCTGTTGATGATAAAATCGATGGTAGGAACAAGATTAAGTATTCAAGCAGCACATGAACAGATTAATCCTACTGAATTATTAGATGATGCAATATATTTAGATAAAAAGGAAATAGAACGTTGCTGGACTAGTGACCATTATATGCCTTGGTGGAATACAAAGGCTTCAGGAGGAGCAGCATGGCCATGGATGGGTTCTGCTTTAGCAAAGACAACAAAATTGGTCATTGGTACAGGAGTAACGGCTCCTATACTAAGATATCATCCTGCAATAGTTGCACAAGTATTTGCAACCTTAGCTTATATGTTTCCAAATAGAGTCTTCCTAGGTGTAGGAAGAGGAGAAGCTCTCAATGAAGTTCCTTCTGGAAATATTTGGCCATCAAATAAAGAGAAATTTAAACGTTTAAGAGAATCTATAAAATTGATAAAGAAACTATGGACAGAAGATTGGGTTAATTTTAAGGGAGAATTTTATTCAGTCAAAGATTCTAATTTGTATACTAAACCTACCTATTCCATCCCAATATATGTAGCTGGTTTAGGAGAACAATCTGCACAATTAGCCGGTGAGGAAGGAAATGGTTTTGTAACCAATGAACTTAATATAAACAAAATAAAAGATAAGCTTTTACCAGCAGTAAGAAAGGGAGCTTCTGAATCAGAAAAAGATTACGAACAATTAGAAAAAATTTTATTTATTCCAGCTTCCTATGATGAAGATAAACAAAAAGCAATCGAATCAATAAGATTTTGGAGAGGGTCTATGATTAAAGCATTCTTTGATATAGATGTACATGATCCAAGAAAGATTGAAGAAAATGGGAAGGTGATTGGTGATGATTCTTTAGAAAAGGAGTTATTTGTTATAACTAATGAAGAAGAAGGAATCAAGAAACTACAAAAATATATAGAAATTGGATTTACTGAAATTGTATTTACCAATTCTAGTCCTGATAGAAAAAAATTTGTAGATCTTGTAAAGAAAATGTCTACTACTATAAACAATTGATAACTTATATATTTCCTATTATGGTTACAATTTTAATCTAATAATATTAATTATAATAAATATTAATAAAAATAAAAAAACAGTTTTTAAAAAGATAAAGTTGAATTACTTGGCTAGATCTTGTAGTTTTTTCCCAATATTTTCAGCGACTTCTTTTGCGACTTCAGTAGTAATATTTGATCCCACGCTCTTCGCCTTTTTACTAATGTTGGTTACAACATCACTAACATTTTGTTTTATTGCTTCACTTGTTGTTTGATCGGCAGATTGACCTGCATCCTGCATAGTTTGATTTGTTCCTTCCGATTGTGAGAATGCGGAAACATTAGTGAATGTTGACATGGACAGTATTGTTGAAACAAGAAATATTGTTGTTGCTGGTAATACCAGAAATATTCTATTGTATACCATTTTTTCAATTCATTTTATATTCTAATTTATAAAAATATTTATTGTAATGGTACTAGTAGAAAATCTCAGAAAACTAATTGATAATTATCTATAATCTAAAATGCCTGTCATCAAAATTTCATAACAAAAATATTACATAAAAAATAATTTTTGTGACAGAATTCAATCCCTTTTGTATTGTTTTACTTCTTCTTCAGTTACTGTAAAAAAGACAGTACTGCCATCAAAATGGTCTACTAAATTTTTAGGGATATAGAATACATCTTTGTCTATAGTACCTTTCTGTGTTACTATAAATTCTCCTGTAACTTCTTGAACTTCACC
>JAICHH010000016.1 GCA_025922715.1 Nitrososphaeraceae archaeon | reverse complement strand
TTTCATGAAAATGTCATAAGATCTCAATCTAAAATTGAGCATCCATTCTGGTTCATTCTTAATTCTACTTATTTCTTCAATAGTCCCGCGCGAAAGACCTTTCTTACTTGTATATACATATAAGTCTGTAGAGTCCTTGAAATCATATTTACTATAATCCATGTTAAGTTCTTCTGTAGTCATGTATTTCATAACGGCGTTATGTTATATAAATTTTACAATAGATACTATTAAAAAAAGTATTAATAAGATAAATTATGTATTTTATTTCATTTTTTTTCTTTCATATAAAGCTTTTCACAAAGCCCTTCTAACGAATGATTTTTCGATTCGGAGAATGGGATATTATATTTCATGAGCTCTTTACTAGTAAGGGGTCCAATAGATAATACCATTTTTATTTTACAAACTAAAGGTAAGAGATCGGATGAGTGTTGCTGTATAATATTTATAAAATGATTGACATTGGATGGACTAGTGAAAATTAAAGAGTCAATTTTTTCTTTTCTAAGAAGATCAAAAAATTCGATCCAGACTGAATCAACATTTGCAGGTATTACATTATAAATGTAGAATTCATCAACAACAAAACCTAACTCTAAGAGTTTCTCTTTTAGATATTTATCTGCTTTCATACTACGAGGAATTATTATCTGAGATTCATACTCGTTATTTTTTAATTGGGAAAAGAAATCTATTATTCCTCCAGAAGAGTGATCTTGAGGAATCTTATTGACGACTATTCTATGTTTTTTCAGAGAAGTTTCAGTAGATGGGCCAATAGCAACAACATTAAATTTTGAATTTAAAGCATGAACTATTTCATTAACTACATTTAAAGTAGTAGCCATTTCAAAGAATACCTCAACGGCGTTAGAGCTTAAGAAAATGATATATCCAGAAGACCGATGTCCAATCAGGTTAAAAATTTGGGTAAAAACCATGGAATCAGATTTTACTATTTTCGAAGTTTTTACTACAATTAGTCTAGAGCTATTTTTTTCAACTTTATCAATAAATTTCTTTGAGATAGAACCTTCAGATTTTGTTATTGCAATAATCTTCAAATCATCATTTATTGCACGGTGATCAATCAGATCCATCTTAGTCGCTCTGATAAAGATACAACTTCGCCTATGATAATCACGGCTGGTGGGTTTAGGGAAGCATTTATCATTTTTTTTCTTATGTCATTGAAATTACCAATTATAATTTTTTGATTTTTTAGGGTTCCCTTTTCGATTACGGCAATTCTAGTTTTGCCCGAAAGACCATGCTTTTTTAACTTTTTTAGAATAGAGTCCAACTTTTCAACACCCATAAGAATAACTATAGTATCAACAGCAGTTGCTATTTTATCCCATCTAACACTCTGTTCTTCTTTTATTGGATCCTCATGACCAGTAACTATTGCAACGGATGATGAAAATTTTCTATGTGTAAGGGGAATACCAGAATAAATGGCTGCACCAATTGCAGAAGATATTCCTGGGATAATTTCAAATTCAATAGAATTCTCGTTTAAAAACTCTGCTTCTTCCCCTCCTCGCCCAAAAATAAATGGATCTCCTCCTTTAAGTCTTAAAACTTGTTTTCCTGTTAATACATGTTGTAACATAATTTGATTAGTTTTCAATTGATTAATGGTAGGATCACCAGATGAACGTCCTACATATACTTTCGTTGTCTCCTCAGGAATTAATTTTAGAATCTCACTACTAACTAAGCGATCATATAGAATTATATCACAATTTTTTATTAAATCCAAGCATTTTACTGTAATTAGTGATGGATCACCTGGACCTGCTCCACAGATGTATACTTTACCAGACTTTTTATTTTTTATTCCACTCATTTAGAGATTTATCCCAACCTTCAGCTAACCTTAAAGCTCCATTCTTTATGAGATAACTAGCAACCATATTACCCACCATTTCTGGTTTATCATAATCACCAATTTTTTTTATGGAAATATGTTCCGAACCATTAGAAGAGAATATCTTTGCATAAAAATTAATTTTGCGATTTTTGGAAGACAAATTAGTATAGGCTCCAATTGGGAATCTACAGCCACCTTCAATTTTTGAGATAAAAGATCTTTCAGCATTAATCGAGATTCTAGATGGAGCATGCTCAATTGCGTGAAGGAATTTAACTAGTTTTCTATCAGTTTTTTTACATACTAAAGCTAGGGCTCCCTGTCCGGCAGGTGGTAAAAATTTTTTCGGATCGAACCTTTCACTAATATATTGTTCTTTTCCCAATCTTTTCAATCCTGCTTCGGCTAGAATAATTGCATCATATTCTCCTTTTAAGGCTTTTTCGATTCTAGTATCGATATTGCCTCTCAATGGTATGACCTTGAAATCAGTCCTAAACGAAATAATTTGTATTGCTCTGCGTAAGCTACTTGTTCCTATGATAGAACCGATGGGAAGTTGATCTAATTTTTTTCTAGTTTTACTGATAAGAACGTCACATACTGATTCTCTTTGAGGGATAGACGCTATGACTAGATCCTTATGAATCATAGCTGGAATATCTTTAACACTATGAATAGCAAAATCAACATCCCCTTTAACTACTGATTCATTTATTTCTTTTTCAAAGATACCTTTTTTATCCAGATAAAATAACGGTTTAGAATTGTCTAAATCTCCTCTGGTCTTGATTGGAGTAATTTCATACTCGAATGTTGCGTTTTGTTCACTAAGAGAATTAATTACAATTTGTGTCTGTGCTAAAGCTAATTTACTTCCTCTGGTACCTATACGTAATTTTGGCGTCATTTCATTTAGTATGTTTGTTTAAAAAATCGGAATAACATTCAATAGTTTTTTCTATATCTTCATCAGAATGGGAGTAAGAAATAAAACATGTTTCATACAGAGAAGGAGGGATAAAAATATTTTTTCTTAGTAAATCCCAGAATAGATTTTCGAACAACTTTGCATCACACTTTAAAATGTCAAGAGGAGTGGATACTCCTTCTGCGGTAAAAAATATTTGAAATAGAGAGCCAATAGAATTTATAGTATAATGACCAGCAAAGTCCTTTATTCCATCTTTAATTCCCATAACTAAAGTATCGCATAGCCTAGCTATCGTTGGGTAAACTCTATTTTTGTTCTTTACAAGGCTTTCGACGGTTGTGATTGCTGCTGTTACAGAAACAGGATTTCCTGCATACGTGCTTGCTTGATAAACATTTCCAGAAGGTGATAGTTGCTCCATTATTTCTTTTTTACCACATATAGCAGCTATTGGAAAACCATTTCCAAAAGATTTTGAGAATGTAGCAAGATCAGGTGTTATGCCAAAAAATTCACTGCAACCCCCTAAAGATAACCTAAATCCAGTTATAACTTCATCAAAGATGAGCAGAATGCCAAATTTTTTTGTAATTTTTCTAATTTCCGTCAAGTAATTTTTTTCTGGAATTAAAAGACCATAGTTAGCCAAGACAGGTTCCATTATTAAACAACTAATATTTTCCCATTCTTTTTCAATTATTTTTTCTAATTCTCCCAAATCATTATATTGCACTATCAGAGTTTCTTCTGAAATTTCTTGAAGTGATCCATCGGATGATGGAATGGTTGCAGCTCCCGATCCAGCTTTTACTAACACATAATCATATGCTCCATGGTATCCTCCATTAAACTTAAGTATTTTCTTCCGTCTAGTGAAAGCTCGACTTAATCTTATTGCAGTCATTGTTGCTTCAGCCCCAGTATTAACTAATCTCACTCTTTCTGCACAAGGCACTATTTTTGTCATTAATTCAGCAAGATAGATTTCTTTTTCAGATGGAATGCAAAATAACGTCCCATTCTCAAGTTGCATTTTTACAGATTCAAGAACGGGTAAATATGAATGTCCAAAGATTAAAGACCCATAACCCATACAATAATCTAGATAGGTTTGATGATCAGCAGTCACTATTTTACTTCCTAAACCCGAAGAGACAAAAAACGGGTAAGGTCTAAAGAATCTAACAGGGCTGTTAACTCCTCCCGGAATCACCTTAATTGCTCGCTTAAATAGTTTTTCAGATCGATCGTATATCAAGTATGTTATTATTAAAATCTATTTATAAGAATCTTATTTTTCTAATAACACCTTTGCCATTTTTTTGGCAAAATAGGTTATTATAAGATCAGATCCTGCTCTTTTTATTGATGAAAGAAATTCTATCATGACGTCTCTTTCATTTATCCATCCTTTTTCAGCAGCTGCTTTTATTAAAGCATATTCCCCTGACACACTGTAAGCACATAATGGAAGATTGAAAATCTCCCTTGTTTTACAGATTAAATCCAAATAGGGAAGAGCAGGTTTTATCATTATCATATCAGCTCCTTCTTTTATATCTAATTCAATTTCTCTTAAAGATTCGAGGGAATTACTACCTGGCATTTGATATGTTTTTCTATCTCCAAATGTAGGAGTAGAATCCGCAAGGTCGCGGAATGGAGTATATAATGGTGAAGCCATTTTTGCTGAATAAGCCATAATGGAAGTATCATTTAAACCCGCATCATTTAGCTGTTCTCTAATTGCAATAACTTGGCCATCCATCATAGCGGAAGGAGCAACTATATCGGCACCAGATTTAGCATGACTCTCAGCAATTTTAGAAAGAATCTCTACCGTAGAATCATTATCCACCATATCTTCTTTAACTATTCCACAATGACCAGAAGTTGTATACTGACATATGCATACATCCGATATGACTACAATTCCATCTCCAAAATTTTTCTTGATTGTTTTGATTGCTTTTTGAACTACTCCTTTTTCATTATACGCTGAGTGTGCGGCATTATCTTTTTTAGCAGGAATTCCAAAAACTATTACACCTTTGATTCCTAGATCTAAAATTTCGGAAATTACATCCACAATTTTTGAAGGGGGAATTCTTTGTATATCGGGCATGGAAGCTACACTTTTTGAATTCTTTAAGCCTTCTTCAATAAATAATGGAAAAATTAAATCATCTGACGAGACACGCGTTTCTTGTAAAAGATCACGAAGTGCTTTACTTTTTCGAAGACGCCTTAGTCTAACATTTGGAAAATAGGATCCATTAGCTATAGAATTATTGGAGGTTTGCTTCATTTTCATAATTAAATAGTTTAGCAGCGAGACGCATGAGTTCCTGTTCATCATATTTATCATTTTGTACCTGTCGCCGAAGATTATTCATAGGAGTAGACATTATTCCTTCCAAAAGTGCGTGAGAAAATTGCTCAATGATCTTCCCTTCTTGAGGTCCTATTTTTGGTCCGAGTATAGAAAGGGCTTTGTTAAGTTCTCTTTTCCTAATTTTATCTACATTACGAAAAACGGAAACAACTACGGGATCAGCTTTTCTTCTTTTTAATAACAAATCCATATTTTTCATTTCTTCTTCTATTATCTTATCTGCAGATTGAATTTCTGCTTTTCTCCATTCAAGGTTTCTTTGAACAATACCTCCAATTTGATCTAGGTTAAATAGAAATACATTATCAATCTGAGAAATACTATCTTCTACTGTTCGAGGATTAGATAGATCAAAAATTAATAAAGATGTATTTTTCGCTCCCATTGTTTTCTTAATCCTATCATGTGTAAGTAAATAATAAGGGGCTGTGGTGCTTACGAAGATAATATCCATAGAATGTAAAGAGATCAAAGCATCTTCAAACATTATTGGCATACCTGAAAGGGATTCTGCAAATGACTTAGCTCTCTCGTAAGTTCTACTTGTATTCATAAAAGAAACATTTCTTTGTTTTAGTGCTTTAGCTATAAGGCTGGCACCTTCTCCTGAGCCGATAAGCAGTATTTTCTTATCATTCAGTCTTCCAATTGATTCTTCCGCTACACTAACTGCTACAGATCCAACTGATACTCGTCCTTTATTGATCCCCGTAAGTGATCGCACTTTACTTCCTACCCTTAAAGATTTTTCAAAAATGATCGAAAGAAAAGATCCAAGGTAATTATTAGACCGAGAAAATTCATAGGATCTTTTTACTTGCCCTAGAATCTGATCTTCTCCAATTACCAAAGAATCCAGACCCGCAACTAGTTTTAAAAGATGTCGAATTACTTCTTCACCTCTCACAATCTCTACTATTTTGGAAAATTCTTCTGTTGATAAATTTGAGTGATCAGCCCAATAGCTAATAATTTTCTGTAAATTTGGTTCTTCTTCTATAACAGCAAAAATTTCTACGCGATTACAAGTTTGTAAAATTAAACATTCTTTCATTTGCAAATGTTCAAGGAAAGTTTCATGAGCACTATTAACATCTTTAAAGGCAAATTTTTCAAGCAAATGGATAGGAGCCTCTTTATAAGTTATCCTAAAATTGAGTAAATCAAATGATTTGTTAACTAAGGTCATTTTTTCAAATCACTCCATTGGTTCAACCGTTCAATGGCCTCAACCTTTGCTTCATCTATTTTGTTCTCATTTATTAAATTTTGAATCTTTTCATCCTTTATTATAGAGTAAAGAAATCTTTTACGTTCTATCACGGTTTTAATTTTGGGTCTAGCAGCCATTCTCGCAAACTCCTGTAGCTTGGTATTTTCTATATCTGATGGCTTTATTGTTCGCCTTAAAATACGTTCTGCTTTTATTCTCAATTTCCTAGCCATTATTGGACTTTTTCCAAAAGTAGAAATCGCTACTTGCATTATTCCCTCGATATTGATTATAGAGGCATATGAAAAGTCACTTACTGGTGGATCATCTGCAGCATAAACAAATGACATCATAGAACGTCCTTTTTCTACGATTTTTCTATTAAGTTCTTTATTATCTGTTGCAGCAAGCACTAAAAAAATATCCCGGTAATTATCTAATATATTAGCATTCTTAATTTTCCTTTTAACTATCTCAATTTTCTTTTGTTGGGATAATTCCTCAAGATAAGAATTCAATCTTTCACTAATAACAGTGATTTTACAATTTTGACCTAATAATCCTTTGACTTTTCTGACTCCTTCTACTCCTCCTCCTATTACAATTACATTTTTTCCAGCGAGATTTAAATCAACAATCAATTATAATTTCACTGCTGATGAAACAATGTTGATTACTTTATTTAAGTTATTTCAACTAAAAGAAGAAATTATGGAAAAACAAATTGAAAATATACAAAAAAATATTTAGTTCAAGAATCACTATATATTGAAAATGATCTCAATTGATAAATAAAGATAATAATTCTAAAAAATTAGAACTTGATATTCTAGATGATATTGGTCCTGCAACTAAAATTCATCTTATAGAAGCTGGAATAGACTCATTAAAGGATTTAATAATTAGAGGCCCTCAGGATGTTGCGGACGTTACAGGAATGACTATGGAACAATCAATTGATTTGTGTAATAAAGCTAGAATAAAACTAGAAGAAGCAAATATTATTGAAAGAACTTTTGTTTCTGCAACAGAACTTTATAATAAAAGAAGGAAAATAGAAAGAATTTCCACAGGTTCAAAACACTTTGATGAACTATTAGGAGGGGGTTTTGAAGTTAATGCAATAACTGAAATATATGGAGAATTTGGGTCAGGAAAAACTCAAATTTGCCATACTTCTTCAGTAATGGTGCAGCAAAAAAGAACAGATGGTGGACTCGAAGGAGGTGTAATTTATATAGACACTGAGAATACCTTTAGGCCAGAAAGGATAGTATCAATTTCTAAAGCAAGAAATATAGACTATGTAAAAGTTTTAGAAAATATAGTAGTTGCAAAAGCTTTCAATAGTGCCCATCAGGAATTAATCATTCATGAAATAGGAAAAATTATAGAAAATAGCAATATAAGGTTATTAGTTTTAGATTCAGCAATTTCACATTATCGAGCAGAATATGTTGGAAGAGGAACGCTATCGGAAAGGCAACAAAAGATAAATAAATTAATGCATATGTTAATTAGAATTTCTGAAACTTACAAAGTAGCTGTCATATTAACAAACCAGATTCAATCAGTTCCTGACACTATATTTGGTGATCCATTTAGGCCAGTAGGAGGAAATATTATTGCACATTCAAGTACATATAGAATATATTTGAAAAAAGCTGGCAAAAACAGAATTGCTCGAATTGTTGACAGTCCTTATCATCCGGAAATTGAAGCATTGTTTTCATTAGGAGAAGAAGGAGTAACTGATCCTGTCTAGCTTTCAGTTAATGTTAAATTAAGGACGTAATTCAGATAGAATATGCCAAGATCTCATGGAAGTAAGAGAAAATCACGATCTGTATTAACTAAAAGTAATATACTTAGAGGTATTTCATATTTATTAATAGATTACAAAATAGGGGATAAAGTAATTGTTAATATTGATCCGAGTGAACATAATACAATGCCTCATAGAAGATATCAAGGAAAAATAGGAATAATTAAGGAAATTGGAAAAAGAATAATTAAAGTAGCTGTTCCGATAGGTAATAAAGAAAAAATTTTACAGACTAAAAGAAACCATTTAAAACCTTTAACTAATTAGGAAGGACTTGTATGGAAACATTAAAAAAAGAAGTTATATCCCTCTCAGAGGTAAAAGATATTTTAGAAAAAATAGGAATAGAAGAAATGGATCAAATTCAGAGATGGACCTATGATTATGTGTCAAAATTTGCTAAATCGCCTTCACATGTTTCTAGGAATATTATAAATGAACTTGTAGCATCTTGTGATTTAAAGGAAGATGAAGCAGTAGAAATAGCAAATGCTATGCCTAATTCTATTGAAGAATTACGAGCTTTTACATTTGGATGGAAAAAATTGATCTTAACAGATACCTTGAATAAAATTTTAGATATTATAAAGAAAGATAATTAGAGCATTCTAAGGGAAGAATATTAATGTCACTGCCGGATCATTATCAAGATCATAAAGGAGATGCATTCGGTAGCTTTCATGTTACTCGAAAATATGAGGAGTATGCTCATATTATAGAATTTACAATAAGAGGAAAGTCCTCAACAGTAAAAAAGCGTGAAGGGATAATAATACAAGCAATTGGAGAAGAAAGATTAACATTACTAGAATTACTTGGGGATCCATCTCGAAATTTCGAGATTGGAGAACGTGTCTATATTGGGAAGGAGGGAAGAAATAAAATAATTAGTGTTTTAGGCAGATTAAATTATAATGACCTGTCAGTATCTGCAAAAAATGAAATTCCAATCGCAATAGAGAAAATAGTTACTATCAAAGAAAAAAGGTTTGTAGACTATTTTAATAATGCTCAACCCATTACTCCTCGTGTCCATGGATTAGAATTAATTCCCGGAATTGGTAAAATATATATGAAAAGTATTATAACAGAACGAGAGAAAAAAAAATTTGAAAGTTTTAATGAGATTCAGGAACGTGTAGGTGTAAAAGATCTACAGAAATTAATTACAAAAAGAATAGTAGAGGAAATTTCTGGAGAAACAAGAATGAATCTCTTTGTGAGAAAATGAATTGGAGAAAATATTATGGACAAAATTTTCTCGTTAATTTAAGAGTAGCAAGAAAAATAATAGATGTATCAGAAATAAAATCTTTTGAAGACGTTTGTGAAATGGGTACAGGAAAAGGGATACTTATACCATATTTATGTAAGAATGCCAGATTTGTAAAATCCTTTGAAGTAGATTACAAATTATACATTGAAATTAAAAACCTACAATCAAAATTTAACAATCTAAAAATTATAAATAAAGATCTATTAAAATATATGAAGCCTTTGAACTTTGATGTTTTTATTTCTAATATCCCATATTCTAAAAGTAGAGAAATATTTTTATGGTTATCCACAAAAAAGTTTTCGCGCGCAACTATAATGGTTCAAGATGAATTTAGCCAAAAAATTCAATCGAAACCAGGAGATAAAAATTATAGAGCACTATCAGCTATAATACAATATTGTTTTGATATTCAACCGTTATTCAAAGTAGATAGAAAATCATTTTATCCCCGACCAACCGTTGATTCAGAGGTAATAAAATTAATATCGAAAAATAACATACTGTCTAAGGATACAATGTCTAAAATCTTTGTGATTTTTTCTTTTAAAAATAAAAAACTAAGTAAATTGAATAATAAACTTAAAACTAATTTTAATGAAATAGATTTAAGAGTAAAAGAAATGGAACCAGCAAAAATAATAGCTCTTTCTAAACTCTTGTGAACAGTATTTGAAGTAATTTAAAATGTACATTCCGGATGTGGATAGTTTTTTATTGATAGATTCAATTAAAGACTATTCCGGGCAATCAGCACTTGAAATTGGTACAGGTACAGGAATAATTTCTAAATTTCTCTTAAGAAATTTTAAAAATGTAGTAAGTATTGATATAGACTATATTTCTCTCTTATACTGTAAAAAACAAAATAATTCGAAAATAACTTTTATATGTTGTGATGCTACAACAGCACTATCTAGTAAGTTTGATTTGATAGTAAGTAATCCACCATATTTACCATATGACCAATTTCATGATAAAACTATTCATGGAGGAGAAACTGGAGTAGAAAAAACTATTCATTTTATTGATTCTGCGATTTCAAATCTAGAAAAACATGGACATATTATTTTAATTGTGTCATCTTTGTCTAACATATCAAATCTAGAAAGATTTATTTTTGAAAAAGAAATGAATAGGAAAATAATTAACAAGAAGAAAATATTTTATGAAACTCTTTATGTATATGAGTTAAGCTTCATAAATCGTTGCTAACTATTTAATGAATATAATCATTTTTTTAAATATCTTGATGCTCTTTGAGAAATTTGTTCAGCCATTTGAGAGAGTGATGCATTACCACCTAAATCATAAGTAACATATTTATTCTCATTTATCACGTCTTCAGTGGCTTTAAAAATAGCTTGGGATATATCTCTTTCACCTAAATATTCCTCCATCCAAGCGGCTGAGCAAATAGTAGCTACAGGATTTACTTTATTCTGACCTGCATATTTTGGAGCACTTCCATGAGCAGGCTCAAACATAGCATATTTATCTCCATAATTTCCAGAATAAACATTCCCGATTGATCCGACGTGCCCCGAAGCACACTCAGAGATTATGTCCATAAATAAGTTGGTACTTAATAATATACTATTATTGAATCTTTGAGGATTTTTGACTAATTGTTGGGTAACATTATCTATATAATATTCTTCTGTATCTATACTATTAAAATCCTTTTTAATTGTCTCTACTGCAGATACAAATATTCCATCGGTTTCTTTTAAAATATTTCTTTTAGTTATAACAAATATTTTCTTAAAATGTAATTCCTTACATAATTCAAATGCTTTTTTAACGACCCTTTCACATCCTTTTCTCGTTATTTTTCTAATAGCTACAGCGGAATCGTCACTCGTCCTAAATTCTATTCCTGCATACAAACCTTCGGTTGACTCTCTAACACAAACGAAATCTAAATCTAACTGTGAAGTTTTATATGTTTTTATCGGTCGAATATTGGCATAAAGTTCAAATTTCTGTCTAATGCTAACAGCTACACTCCTAGGAGCATTAGGATCGGGAACGGTTGTAGTAGGCCCTTTAAAGCAAGCATCACTTTCAGATAGTAATTTCCAAACTTCATTACTGATATAAGAATTTGTTTTATTTTTTTCCCAAAATTCAGATCCAGCTTCTACAGGTATAAGTTCTATAGTGCTGTTACAGGAATTCAAAACATCTATCATAGAATTGACCAACTCTGGACCGGTACCATCACCCTTTATAACCACGGCTTTTTTTTGTCCCAAAAATATTCAAATTTTGACTTAAACTTTTCTATTTATATTTTATGTGGATCGTAAATCCATTCTTACTTCCACATTTTGGTTTTTAATTCAATTTTTACCACCATATCCGTAGTAAAAGGTGGCATCAATGTAGAATTAGATACTATTGTAAATTCATTATTTTCAGAAAAGTAAGAATATTGAATATCATAATCATTCAAAGTAAGGATTTCTTTATTTAATGATCCTGTTTCGTTATTGATAACAGTTATTGTTTTATGATCAACTGAGTAAAGCTGCATAAAATCATCTATTGTAAGCCTAATGGGTCTAATATATTCAATATGTATTCTGTCTCCTACCTCATCCGTATGAATTAGATGGATGCATTCTTTTCCATCTTTTATTTCCTTTCCCACGCCTTCAGGAAGGAATTTTTGCTTACCATCTTCAAAAATTTGCACTACTGGGTAAATATTGAAAGTTTCAATATTATGAGCTTTTAAGCAAATGCCCAAAACTTCTGGAGGAGGCGATAGTTGCATTATTATTATGCCTGCGAAAGTTGCTACACCTATCATAACTGGGGGTAATAGTAATTGTTTTTTCCCTATTTTTTTTGCAGGTTTTGTAGGTTTGAATCTCCGTTTGGGCATGTAATTACAATCGCAGAAAATCAATATTAGAGTCTTTCTACCTTCTATTATGCATATATTTTAATAATTGTTACACGTTATAAATAACAGCACAATTTCGTGACGCCTCCAGACCTATGTGTCTCTTTTTTGTTGTTCAATAGACATTGAATGCCGAATTTAAAGACTAAGCTATCTAATGAACATTACACTCTTCATTCAATAAATTTTCTAGTTTAATTTCACTTTTATTTCATTTATTACTATTGATAAAACCATAATGAAACTTTATACAAAATTCTCAAGACAATAACTTCCTTTAATGAAAATAATTGAGCATTGTAAAGATAGTTGAGTGAAAATTAATAAAACAATGAAAATAGAATATGAAAAATAATTTATATTAGTTGATAAACTATTATTTCTCTCTTGCTTACTCTCCATATTGATGGGGCATCTAGGGGTAATCCTGGACCTTCTGGTATAGGGATAATAATATTCCGAAATAATCTCTTAATATTAAATTATGGCGAATTTATAGGATTTCATACAAATCTTTTATCAGAATATCTAGCCCTAAAAAGAGCATTACAATTTGCATTAATAATTGATAATGAGATTAAAATTTACACAGATAGTATGACAATAATTCAACAGAGGAAATCCAAAGAAAGAATTAGAAAAAAAGAATTAAAAATTCTTTTCAGAGAAATTAATAATTTAGAAAAAAAATTCGAAGAAATTTCGTACACATATATACCAAGGGAAAGAAATACAGCTGCAGATTTGTTTGCAAAAAAGGCAATAGACTACTATATTAATTAATCAGAATCAGACTTGTTAATTAGGCAGCTATGAAGAATCAGAGTTAATATTGAACAGCACGTGTAATAAAGGCATTTGACTGAGCTGCCATATATAACATTTAATCTAAAAGTTTATGTAACAAATAAAGTGAAAATTAATTAGAATTGCTTGAAAATAAGGACAAGAAGTATAGCATTATAAAAGATATCGCAATAATAGTTATTGGGGTAGTTTTGATATGGTTTGCTGTCAAAGTAGTATTTAATGTAGATAATCCGTTTTATGTAGTGTCTAGTGGAAGTATGATACCTGTTCTGAACGTAGGTGATATATTAATAGTAAAAGATGGAAATACATTTAATAGCTTAAAGGTTGGTGATGTTATTGTTTTTAATAGGCCTCAAGGAGGCGATAGAGTTATTGTTCACAGAATTATTGAGATAAGTGATAGATTTGGGGAAAAAGTCATAGTAACAAAGGGTGATGCAAACGATGGTATAATACCAGGAACAGATTTTCCCATTCGCGAAAAAGATTATATTGGTACAGTAGCCTACACCGTTCCGAAGGTTGGATTAGTTTTGAAATATCTCAATCCACCTGTAAATTATGTAATAATAGCAGGAATAATCGGAATTCTACTTTATACGAATTTGAAAAAGAAGAACGAAGAGAAGGGTAAATTGGATGGAAAGGATCCACTCTAAGAGTACTTATATTGCATTTATCTTTTTGATTATGGTTAGAACATCTTGATCTAACAATACATGATCCAGTCCAACTTTTTGTCCTTCAAATTTTGCACTTTTTCCTGAAACCAATGCAAATCTAAAATCACGGAGCATGTTTCTATGTAATTTGGTACAAATGTCTTTAACCTTGGTTCCTTTTCTTACAATTAAAGGTTCTTCATAATCCGTATCTTTGCCTTTTGGTCTCATGTATATCCTCATGAATTCCAATTTATTAAAAATCGTTTCCTTAAGCCTTTCGATATTCAGATTAGAACTTGCAGAAACGGGTTCGACGTCTTCGCCTAGAAAAGGTATCATAGCATTTAATGTATTAGTATCCATTAGATCTATTTTATTTAAGACTATGAGAGAATGAGGGTATACTCTATTTCCAGCTAACACATCGATTAGATCATCAACAGTCAAATTAGGATCTCTTATGGTAATTCTACCATTATGTATTCCATAAATTCTACACATTTCTCTAACCATTGATTCTGAAATTTGTGAATCTTGATCTATACTCACTGAAACTCCGCCTTTTTCAGTTTTATGTATATGAACATTAGGGGGTTTTTTATTAACCTTTATTCCTATCTCTGCTAATTCCTTGACTAATATAGAGAAATGTTTGGGTTGGAATACATCAACAACAATTAATACCAAGTCTGCATTCCTAGCAACAGAAAGAACTTTTTTACCCATTCCTTTTCCTGAAGCGGCACCTTTAATGATTCCTGGTAAGTCGATGACTTGTATTTTAGCTCCCCTATACTCCATCATACCGGGAATAGCTGTTAGTGTAGTAAACTGATAAGATGCAATCTTTGAATTAGCGTTAGTTAAACAATTTAAAATGGTAGATTTTCCAACACTTGGAAATCCAATCAGAACTACAGTAGCATCTCCTTCTTTTCTAACATCATATCCAGAACTACCTTTTCCGCTTGAGACAGTCTTTCCATGCCTATTTTCTTCTAGTTCCCTTTTGAGTTTGGCAATCTTTGCTTTTAAAATTCCAATGTGGAATTCCGTAGCTTTGTTTATTTGTGTTTTGTGAATTTCATCTTCTATTTCTTTAATTTTCTCTGGAATTCCCATTCTTTGATTATAAATATTATCAAATTAAGATCATAAAAGAATTTCTTTATTTAAAAAATACCAAAGAGTTTTAGTCCATGTAAGGAACCAATCAGTGAACCAAAGATTATCATTAATAACCAAGGCATCGCTGGTAATTTTGGTGAATTAAGAATTATGTGATGATTTTCAATAATATTAGTTATATAATCACGTACTTTGTCATTCCAGATTTTATATTCGATTCTGTGTTTCTTTAGAATAGATTCAATTTCATAGATAACTGGAGCGCGAACAGATCGAATATGTTGAATATATCTTCGTGAAATTTCTACTTCGCCTTGAATTGCAATTAATCCCTGTTGCATGTCAAGAAGTCGAATATGTATTTCCCAGGGTTTTTTTAACTTTTTTGCAAATCCATTACCTATTTGACCTGGTTTTTTATTTTCAAACTTTACTTTGGAAAATCCCTCCAAGATAAGTGTTCTAATAATTTCATCTTTCTTTATTTTAACTAAGAGACTCAAATGATCAAACTGTATATCTTCAGACTTGATAGACTCTTGTAATCCTTTTAAAAAGTTCATTTTTTTTGGATATCTTGTAAGGAATTCAGACATATGGTTATTGAAAATTTTGATGTTGTGGCTATATTAAAATGCTATGAAAATAAAATTATTTAATAGCCTTAAAGTTTTGGATACCACGAAAATAAAGATCTGTTTGATAATCAATAGCAAAGTCTTTCCAACATAGCTTTCTATCAGTAAATGAAATATTTGAACCTCGTATCACCACGAGTGGAACTGACTCATTACTTTCACCCATTACAAATGTACCTATTGTTGCTAAAGAATCCGCAGTTGCTTTAAGTGTATATTTCATAATATGTCCAAAAAGATCTTTTTTTCCCCTTTGATCTTCGACCGGTTCTATTCCAGAACAACCTATAGCTACACCAGTAGTTCCAATCCGTGTTGGCATTAATCTACTATCGGAAATGACTATTCCCACCTTTATTCCTGATCGTACAAGAAATTCCAATCGTAGATTTTCAGCAGATAAAAATGGATCTAAAGGAAGACATATAACTTTATTTTTAGGTATATTGGATTTATCAATGCCTGCATTTGGGGCTAAAATACCATTCTTTATTGTTAATAAGAATCCAGGTAACCCTCCAAAAATAACATCAGATTCTCTAATTACAACTTCTACAAAAGATGGATCCATTTGATAAATTTCTGCAAGCTTTTTGGCTTTAGAGCTAGGTCTAATTTTTTGAAGATCTAATACAGATCCCTCGCTCATAGAGACGAATTTACTTGATAAGACAAGTATGTCCCCATCTTTAAACTCACACTTTGACGACATAAGAGTATCAAACAGATTAAATATTTTTTTTTTAGTTTTAATTTTAATAGGTTTTACAAATATCAATATGACTCTTTACTACAGTAGAACGTTATTAGTTTTTTAGAAGGTTTTTATTCGCGAATTGATAACTTTACTAGTATAAGAAATGGGAATGACTATTACCGAAAAAATATTAGCTAGAGCTTCTAATCGAAATAGTGTTACACCAGATGATGTAGTCATAGCAAATATAGATAAAGTTATGATTCATGATGTATCTGGTCCTGGTGTAATAAAAGTTTTTTCAGAATGGGAAAAAAAGGGTATAATTCTTGATCACATCTGGAACCCTGATCGAGTATGGGTAAGCGAAGACCATTTTGTTCCTGCTTCTGATAGGATTTCAGCAAATAATATTACCTTATTGACTAACTGGACGACTAAATACAATATAAAAAAACATTTTAAATATGGTTTAGGTCAGTATGGAATTTGTCATACTTTATCACATGAAGAAGGATTAGTTTTACCTGGGGAGATCTACGTAGGTGGTGACTCTCATACTAACACTACAGGTGCAATGGGCTCCCTTGCTGTCGGATTGGGTCATACAGATATCGCATATGTGTTGATGAATGGAAAAATATGGTTTAAAGTACCTGAAACCATTCTTTTCAAAATAACTGGCCACAAACCTGAATACATAATGGCTAAAGATATAATATTGAAGATAATAGGGGATATCGGTACAGATGGGGCAAATTACAAAGCGATGCAATTTGCTGGAGATGCGGTGGATAAAATGTCTATGGAAGAAAGATTAACACTCACTAATATGAGTACGGAAGCTGGAGCTAAGAATGGAATTATTGAGCCTGATGAGATTACATTTGAATATCTTAAGACACGTAGTGACAAGGAATTTCTTCCAGTAAAAGGAGATTTCGATGCAGTATACGGTGATACATTTACGTATGATATCGAAAGCCTAGATCCTGTTATAGCTAAGCCATTTTCACCTGAAAATATATGTACTGTAGGGGATATTGAAGGTAGATCAATTGATAAAGCCTATATTGGATCATGTACTGGTGCGAAATTAGAAGATTTAAGAATGGTAGCCAAGATCCTTAAAGGAAAACACGTTAAAATTAGAACAGAAGTTTTACCTGCTGCTCAGTCAATCTATTTAAAAGCAATGAAGGAAGGATTGATAAGTATTTTTTTGGAAGCCGGTGCAGTCGTGGGTCCACCAACATGTGGGGCTTGTTGTGGTGCACATATGGGCGTACTTGCAAAAGATGAAATTTGTATTAGTACAACTAACAGAAATTTCCCTGGAAGAATGGGAGACGTTGAATCACAAACATATTTGGCATCACCTTTAGTAGTTGCTGCAGCAGCAATAAATGGAAAAATTACAGACCCAAGGAATGAACTGTCGTGAATAAACTTAGAGGAAAAATTCACAAATACAATAAAGATAATATAGATACAGATGTAATAATCCCAGGCCCGTATTTAAAAATACATGATCATAAAGAATTAGGAAAACATGCAATGGAAGGACTCGATCCTGATTTTTCCAAAAAAATATGTGAAGGAGATTTTTTACTGACAGGAAAGAATTTTGGTTGTGGATCAAGCCGAGAACATGCTCCGATCGCATTACATCAAGTCGGTATTCGGGCAATACTTTCCCCTTCTTTTGCCAGGATTTTCTATAGAAATGCAGTGGATGGAGGGTATCTTTTACCTATAGAGATTGATCCTGCTCTAATTGAAAAAATTTCAGATAATGATGAGATAGAAATTGATCTTAATACTAATACGATCATTAATATAACAACCCGTGAAAAATTTAACATTAAACCTTTTCCCGAAATAATCTCAAAAATAGTAAAGGCAGGAGGGTTACTTTATTTTAAGGGATAGACTAGAATTAGAACGAATAATAGGAGGCAATTTTAAGCAAACCCTTTTGTATCAAGCTTTTGCTGTTTTAATGTAAAATTTACAAGTTTTTTAATAACAAAATCATAAATTAAACCTACGAATAAATGTGATCCATGACATTTTAGGAATCGATAAAATATCAGAAATAATATCAC
>JAICHH010000015.1 GCA_025922715.1 Nitrososphaeraceae archaeon | reverse complement strand
CTATTATAAACGTCTTTTAAATTTTAGATGCTTTGTTGCGTAACTCATTTAGATAATCACCTATTTTTTGTTACAAGTGCAATTATGTAATGGCTATACTCTGAAACCAATTATACAACGATGCTTTCAGTACCATCTCTCTTATCATGTTCTCAAATCTGATAGCAGTAACATATTCACCAAACATCCTCTTTATGCAGGAAAAAACAGTTTCTACAATCCATCTCTGATCATATCTTACGCTATCCTTCCATTCTTGTAAATTATTTTTCTGCATTTTTACAGTCTTGTTTCTAAGGTGATGATTGGTCTTTCTACATCTGGAATTCTTTCTTACCTTTATTGCTGGTTGAATTCCCTTAAATGATAGAAATTGAAAATTCTTGTTATTGTCATAGGATCCATCCATGATAGCAGTTTCTATTACCTTATTTTGCTTTATTGTTATATCATCTATCAGTAGTGGCAGTACTTTTCCATCATGTACTTGTTCACTGGTTACTTGTAACGATAAAATTCTCTTCTTTTTTATGTCAATTGCAATGTGTATCTTTAGATAGCCTCTCTTGACATTCCACTTGTGTCTAATCCATTCCCCTCTGTTTGTAACTTTAATACCAGTAGAATCAATTGCGATTACAAAATTATCAGCATGTTGTAAACTAGTTTTGTCATCATCATCATCATCATTTATTTTGATCTTTAATCTATTTATTCTTCTACAGATCCTGCTATAATCTGGAACTGATGGCAACGTATTTAAAGTATGTTTCCTAACTACTCCTTCTGTTTGTCTATATGGTAAATGAAAATATGCTCTCATGTAACCTAATAATTTGATAAATGAATCTGGATATACAAATTTTCGACCTTCTTTACCTTTATTTATCTCTTCTAGTTCAGAATACCAGTTATCAATAACATCAAAACCAAGTAATACTTCTCCCCGTTTAACAAGAGATTCATTGTACTTGTTCCAGTTCACATAATATGACTAGAATAAGTTAGCTAAATGTGTTAGGAAGAACGAGTTAGGCAACAAGGCAAAATTAGCGAATAAGTCTTGTTATCTGCCAAATCCTGGATACAGAATTATTTAATGAAAGGATAAGTTTCTTCGATAAGGATTATAAATATGATGCAATTACTATTAAAAAACTGAAGCTATAGACATTCAGATGGCTTTAAATTATATTAAAGATAGAAATCTAACTCACAATATATATACGTACATGATAGAACATATAATTCTACTCCATACAAAGATATGCCTGACTTATTAAAAAATACGATACATATATAGATATAAAATTTGTTAATGGAAAATTTTTAGAAAGTTCAAGTAAGACTGCTTTAGAAAGTCTAGCATGCGGATTACAAGTCCTTAATTATCAATTAAAGTATACTAAAAAATTACCTCATGAGCACGAAGCACTAATGTTGTAAAAAATTTGTTTAACCTATATTTAAGTAAACCATGAGATCAGTCTAGTAATATTTTAAATGAAAATAAGATTTATGATAAACCAAAGATCATTGCCGAAAGTTTTACTAAATACTTTAAATCTTTATTATAGTGAATGAAGATTTTATATTTAACAAGTTTTGGATTACCAAATGGAAGGATTGAAAAATCTGTTTTAACTGCTACAAATAACGGTTATAAAGTAATATTTGCAGGAAGAGAATCACCGCAATATAAAAATAGTATTTTTTATAGAATGTACTCTATTACATGGAATGCCAAAGCAAGATTTGGAATACCTTATTATTGGCATATGGTTAGAAAACAAATAATAAAAATTATAGAAGATGCTAGACCTGATATAATACATGCACATACTATTTTTCCCGCTAAGATGATTAATGATTTAGGAATACCATTTATATATGATGATAATGAACATTGGGCTCAATATGCAAAAGTTCTTTATGAAATAACAAATTCCAAAAATTCTAGCAGAATAGGAAGATGGTTAACCAAACAAATGAAAAAACGAGCAATATCTCTATGGCCTACATGGGAAAAAGAAATTGTATCAAATCATCCCACTCTTACTGTTTCAGAACGGATTGCAACTGATTTAAAAAAGATGGGAAACAAAAACGATGTATTTGTTGTTCCCAATTTTCCCCTGGAAGCTGAAATAAAAAATATCAATACTCCAAAATATAATAAAGAGATTAACAGTGTATACCAAGGTAGAGATGGAATATCAGTAGATATCTACCCTCATAAGAATTTAGAAGGATTAGAAAATATATTTTTGAAAAATGATATAGGTAATTTGATTTTTATTGGATGGAATGAAAAGAATAAAGAAAAGATCTTTTTTAAAGGTCTGTTACCTAGAGACGTAATGTTTACAGAAATGTCTAACTATGACATAGGATTGCTTCCATGGAAAAAACATTGGTCTCATCCTTATTTGAATCCCAATAAATATGCAGAATATGCACATTCTGGTCTATTAATTATTAATACATCATCATTGGAAACAATTTCTGATACGTTAAAAGGAAAAAACGAAACTATTGACAATTATAATGATTTGATTACAAAAATTTCCTATTATAAAGAAAATACTAATGATCTCTATAAAAAAAGAATCGAAATCTATAACTTTGCAAAAAAAAACCTGTTATGGGATAGATATGAGGAGTGTATTCTACATGCATATCAAATTTGTTAATACTTGTCTTATAAGTAACTCTATGAGATTTACAATAATTCTCTGATTTATAATATAAATTATCACATCAGAGAAATTAACCTTTCAATAATTGGTCTATATTACTAATTATAATTATATAACTTGTTCTTAAAAGTAGATTGAATATATTTCTTTGCCTTTTAATAACAAAACCCTCTTAATATTTATTTTTAATTTACTTTCTATAAGTATTATTTTATGATATTCTATTGTTGTAGTAGCCTTCAATCTTTTAATTAACTAATAAAGTTAATTACCCAATAAAGACACTTAAACAGCTGTATACATTTTATCACATTACATTTATGAGGTTAAAATGATACATCAATTACTAGATCTGATCTACAGCTATTTTATGTACTATAAGATTATCTAAATAAAAACGATTTTATAAATTGTTTTAATCTTCCGTATTGAATATATCTAAGAAAACTTCTAAAGTCTTCTTCATAGAATTCAATATCACTACTAGTATACCCTTGGAGCATGTAAAAAGCGCCTTTAGGATTTTTCAAAGAAATCAAACCAATTCTACCTGCAGAATATAATTGAATATAACCAAGAGCTCTAAGTGATTTTCCATAAGAAATATAGGTTTCTTTCTTATAAGATTTTCGTGTAGGTCTGCTTGTAAGACTAATAAGGTCATTTAATACATCTATTCTATAACCTAATTGCTGGGCTTTTATCAATAGATAAGTCTCAAAACCAAACTTTAATGGGTATTGAAGTCCAATACTTTTCCAGAAATCACTTCTAACAATTCTACCTGATCCTCTAGGAACTTTACTTTTTTCACCTTTAATCTGTCCAGAACAAATTGCGATATCTCTATTATGATCCAGATGATCTACAATTTTTCTTATATAATTTGATGGGAGAATATGGTCAGATCCCAAAATCATTATATAATCATAACTAACTTCTGGAACCAATTTCTCAAGACCTTGATTAATTACTCTTGCAAGAATTGGGGTTCCCTGGGCATCAAATCCTCTGTTTTCAATATTAATTAGCTCAATATTAGGAAAAGAATTAACAACTTCTTGGGTTTTATCTTCAGATCCATCATTTACTACAATAATATAATTATCATCGATATCTTGATTTAAAAGTGCCGTTAATGTTTCTCCTATAAATTGCTCTTCATTTCTAGCTGGAATGATCGTTGCAACTCTACTTTTTACATTCTTCATAAACATTAAGGATTGATTAAAATTATATTAAATATTTTTTGTTATAACTCATGATTAGTAGTATTTATTCATTAATTCCTTTTCAAAGAAAATATTGAAGTTTTTAAGGATGAATAACCATTAGCTGATCTGAGAAAGAAAATACTATAATTAAAGAGCATTTACTAGCCTATTCATTTTATCTAAATTTATTTCAAAGCCGAATCTTTTTTCATCTTTTTTCATTGATGAGTACATTTTCATCATTAAAGGAAAATGCTTAATTGTACTTAATTTCCCCTCCATTTTCAGTCTTACGATCTTATAGACATCATCATAATAATTAAATTTCTTCAAAACTAAATTTCTGTACAATTTAAAATCAAAGTTTTTGGATTTATCAAAAACATTTAAAAAGATTTCACAACATAACAATGAAGGGATAATTCCCTCACCTAACATTGGAAAAACGCATCCAATAGATTCTCCCACCCCGATAACATTTTTATTAAAAAAAGGCTCCATACGTTTTGGTGGAGCTAGACGAATGGGTCTTCCTATTTTTTTTATGATTTTTGCTGATGGGTTATTATGAAAAAATTCTTTAATCCCATAATATTTCCTATCAATATCTCCAGCACCTACAAAGGCTCTACCTTTATCAATTGGAAAGTACCAAAAATATCCCCTTGCTCCTTTGTAACCTATTACATAGAACTCATTATCATTACTTGTTTTATCAGGATTTTCTATCAGATATTCATACGCAGGGATGATAAAATCAGTTGTTGATTTTGGAAGTAATGAACGATGAAGACCTGTACAATCAAGAACATAATCATAGTCCATAAAAGGAAAATTACTAGAACATTTAAAATTGTAATTAACCGTTAAATCTTTTAAGAGATCATGTTCCCATTTTTGTTTGTTATAAGTGACTAGTCCAATAAGTTCTAAATATTCTTCTTTATTGTTTGGCAATTCCATTCGTAGCTTTTTTCCAACGTGAAAAATATATTCGTTAAAATTTAATCCTACATCTTTTGAAAATTTTTCAAGTATATTTCTTGAAGCACCCCAAGCACAAACTGCCCAATGAGTTTCCTGCTTGGAAGATTCAAAAATGGTAACATCATGTCCTTCCTTTTGTAACATGAATCCTAAATAACTTCCAGCAACTCCAGCTCCAGCAATAGCAATTTTCATATTAAAACAATCTTAAATTTTCCTTATAATTCTTGTTTATTAAAACTAGTTTAATAATCTTTATAATTTTATAGGATAGAAAATTTATTATCTAAAACATCAAAAAGAATTGACTGTCTCTTCTATATGCCTAATTTTAAAATAATTAAAAATTTTAAGTTTTGTGGAATAAGGTATTAAATTTTTAAAATAGTAAAGTACTTTTTAAATTAAAAATATCAAGTGTACTAATAAATAGTTACAATAAAAATCGTCTATACTTAGTTATAATAAAAATAATAGATTAACATAAATATGTCAGTACCAAACCATCTACTAAATGAATAGAACACTAATGGCATATATGTTGGCAGCGATTATCTCATTCTCTGCCGTTGCAGCAATAACAATGCAACCCATATCTTTAAGTGCCCAAACCCAACCAGCACAACAACAACCAACAGCACAACAACAACCATCAACACAACCCTTAGCCATAAGTCCATCATGCGGTCAAGTTATCACACAAAATGTTATATTAACTTCTAACTTGAATTGTGCAGAAAGTGATGGTCTTATAGTTGGTGCGAGTGATATTGTTGTAGATCTTAACGGACATACAATATCTGGTCCAGATGTAGATAGCGATACAAAGACTTCAAGTAAAGTAGGAATCATGATACCAAATATGAACAATGTAGTAGTACAGGATGGTACTATTGAAGGATTTCAAGCCGGAGTACTAATGACAGGATCTCAAAATGTTGAAATAAAAGGAATAGTTGCTAAAAATAACCAAATAGGATTATTCAGTACTGGTGCGAGCATACTCAATGCACATTTGTCCATAATTATGAATAACCAAATTGGTATTGCAGGACATTCTACACAACAGAGCACTATAGAAAATAATATACTTTTCCAAAATACCTTGGCAGGAGTAACATTAGTTAACTCAGATAACTCTGTTATCACTTTGAATTCTATTACTGAATCTGGAAATGGTCTTTATATAGACAATCAAAGTAACCACAACAATGTTAACTTTAACAATGTTCTTTTGAACACAATCGACGTAAACAATGCTAATGGGTTACCAGTAAACACCAATGGCAATACATATGATCAAAACAATTGTATGACTGCTAATCCAAGCGGTATATGTATTGGTAAGTAACTAGACAATAAAATTCCATCTCTTTTTTTCTTTATAGGTAATTATTAGATATTGTCAACTAATAATATTACTATTATTCAATAAATTCAAATTTCTAGATTAAAACCCTATTTTAATGTAATTAACATCACATAAATAAAATAGAATACATAATCAAATATAAGATATATAAATACCGCGTAAAAACCATGAAAAAATTATTAAAGCAATAATTCATATATCTTTTTGATTTGTTTCTTTCTTATTATAAGACTCAGGAAGTCTATACAAAATATATTTATCCTCTGGAGAAAATTTAGCTGGAGTTGGATCAACGGTCATAGACGAACAATGAGGACATTGATTCTTAAGAGTATAAATTTTACATATTAAACATTTTCTCAATAAATGTTTCATTTTAATGAACTAATTGTTGTTGGGTTTTTTTGGATTCTTGACGAATAAAATGAAAGTGACCATTTTCTTTTTCAATCGCAGATTTTATTTTTTCTATAGAATTATTAATAGATTTCTCAGCAATTTTAAAATTATCGGCAGCGACAACTATTCTATATTTAGGTGCTGCAATATATGAAATCATAACCTTTGAATTACCTTTTGCGGTTTCTGCAGCACTTAAAATAGATTTAATAATTTCCACACCATTGGATTTTTGGGATGAAACTTCCAATATTCCTCTTATTTCAACATGAGGAATGGGAATCTTTTTACTTTCCTCTTCAATTATATTAATTACATTCTCGGTTAATTCTAGTGGTAATAGTACTTCTTTCCCTTTTTTTGTGGTAGCTTCAAATATATCATAAACATAATCATATTTAGTCAAAATTTTTTCTTCAATTTGTTTTATTTGTTCATTGGATAGATTGGCTTTGCTTTTTATTATTGCCATGAAAGCATTGGCCTTTTCGTTTTTCTTTACTTCAATAATCTTTGATTTTTTTTCTTCACCTGATACTTGTTTCAGTGATAAATCAACTTCCGATCGTGCTTTATTTACTCTAATAACTTTTAGAACAATTTTTTGATTAGGTCTAACGTATCTTTCAATATTTCTTATCCAACCTGTTGCTATTTCAGAAATATGTAAAAATCCAGTCATATTTTCGTATTCTTCTAAAAATACATATGCTCCATGATTTGTTACTTGTTTAACATTAGCAATAACAATATCTCCTTCTTCAGGGAGATTTTTTTGATCTTCCATCTTTTATTTAACTCCAATACAAGCTATATTTATTTTGTAAAGTATCTTCCTAAGTTTATCAATTAGTAATCAATTCCTCTCTTTGCTTTAATACCTCGTTGATAAGGATGTTTTATTTCATTCATTTCAGTGACTAAATCAGCAACTTTGATAATTTCATTTGGAGCATAATTACCAGTTAACACAATGGATGTATGTTTTGGTCGTATCTTAATTAATTCAAGTACTTCGTTTGTTGAAAGAAGTTTGAGATTTATTGCATAATTAATTTCATCGAGGATAATAATATCATACTCTTTAGATAATATTTTTTCCTTGGCAAGAATTAACGCATCTTCTGCAGATTTTCTATGCTCCACAAAATCGTGATCATCATCCAATATTCCAATGAAACCTTTTCCTGCAGCGATCATTTCAAATTCAGGAGTTAATCTTTTAGCACTCGAAAGTTCTCCATAATACCATTCACCTTTTATAAATTGGATCATCAAGACCTTAAAGCCATGACCTACTGCTCTCAATACAATTCCTAACGCAGCAGTAGTTTTTCCTTTTCCTTTACCAGTGTAAATAACTACAAGTCCATTGTCTGCTTCCATTGTTATAGAGGCATAAAAAGATCTAAATTATATTTTTCTGTCTCAATATATATAAAATTATTCAAAAGTATTATGTTAATTTTTCAGAAGAATGTATGAAAAGTTTATATTTTTAGAATTATAATTTAGTTAATCCTTCTATAGCTATGCAAAACAAACATAAAATATTACAAAATTGGAGTAACGAGAAAATATCTATGAACGAAATAATCAATAATATTTTCGATCTTATCAATCTAGAGGATATGGAAATGAAAAAAAATCTTGTAGAGATTTCAAGGAATATTATCCATGAAAATCCCTCAGAAAAATGGTTCTATGCATTAAAGATAATTGCTATTTATTCTGTAAAAAATAAGGAGTTTTTTTCTCAATCTCAACTATATGATCTTTTAACAATAATGTCTAGAATCATGGATGAAAGGAAAAAAGAGGTAGTTAATACAACTACATTTAACATATATAGGGATATTATGGAAAATTATAATAAACTAAACGAAAACCTAAAGCTTATTTTTCCAGTTATAATTGTAAACTTGATGTATATAATAAAATACGGACAAGATATTGAAGGCAATTCTGTAAATATATTTGCTATTAACAGTTATTATCAAAGTTCAAAACTCAATTTCGAAAACGAATTAAAAAAAATATTGTCATTTAAAATAGAAAGCAATAGTATTCAAGATATTCGAGATAATGAAATATTTGAAATATTGGAAAAACTGACGGGACGAAATGAAAAAGATATACGAAATGCATTCCTAAGTTTAATAGAACCTGATAAACAAAAGATAGAAAATATTTGTAGAAATTATCATAAACTTCAGGAATATAGTCAACTAATGTACACACAAGGATTTGGTGAGCTAATAGAGAAAGAAGCGGGGAGAAAATTGTCTGGAAGTCAGCTACAACATGCAGCAAACTCAATCAAAAAAACAAAAACATATTTGGAGAGTATTTTGGATGGTTCTTTTGTGCCAAAAGGGAAACATGGAATCAATCATATCAAACACAATCTTGAATATGGTTTTCAATTAATGGGAATTATTCAGTCAAAAAGAAGAAAAATTATTATTGATAACAATACTTCAAAAGTTATTTAAATATTTATAGAAATTGTACATTAAATCTATGACAGATAGAATTAAACTCAAAACCAAAATAGATAATATTTGTGGAATTTGTTGTTATCATTTACTCCCTATAAAACAAGAGTATTTTATTGGAAAAGGAAGAATAATAGCCATTTGTACTTTATCAAGCCTAGATTTACTCAATGATATCAAAAATAATCAAGAGATCATGGATAAAATCTCTATTGTAGGGAGATTACTTTCAGAAAATAAAGGAATAGATGAAATTATTAAATTTTCTACAAATAATAAAAGTTTGAAATATCTTTTACTTTGCGGAGAAGAAGTTAAAGGTCATTTGTCTGGACAAACATTAATTGCGTTAAAAAAAAATGGAATTGATCAGAATAAAAAAGTTATAAATGCTGCTGCGCCACACCCAATTTTAGCATGTTCAAATGATGAAATTGAATATTTTAGACACCACATAAATATAATTTATAAGATTGGATTAAAGGAAATAGATAGAATTAAGGATATAGTCTTTGATATTTAGGTTTAATTTTACTAAAACAAATGAACATGAATAACGTATCACAATAAAAACAAAAACAAACATATTAACAAGATTATTCATCTATTTTATTTAAATACGTTAAAATTATAAATTTTCTTCATAAATAAAATAAAGCATTTCTTATTTTTTATAAAAAATTTATAACAGAGTTTGCTTTTTTAAATTTATGGAATATGCAAATCAAAATGTTTTAGTAGATACACAATGGGTAGCCGACCATGTAAATGACCATAATGTTAGGATAGCTGAAGTTGACTATGATCCAAAAGCAAATTATAATCTTGGTCATATACCTAATGCAGTTTTATTTGATTGGAAAAAGGACATAAATGATCCTCTTAACAGAAATATCATTTCAAAAGACGATTGTTCAACTTTATTGCAAAAATCTGGAATAAATAATGATACTACTCTTGTGTTATATGGTGATTTTAATAATTGGTTTGCTGCTTTTGCTTTTTGGGTTTTTGAATATTATGGTATGACAAATGTAAAAATCATGAACGGAGGAAGAAAAAAATGGCTTGAAGAAGATAGACCAATTTCAAAAGATACACCTAATTTTCCTGTGGGAAATTTTAAAGTTTCTGAACCTAATCCAGCTCTAAGAGCATTCCTTAATCAAGTAAGAGAATCATTAAACTCCGACCAGATAAAGAGGATCGATGTTAGAAGTCCACCAGAATTTAGTGGAGAAATAACTGCACCCCCTGAATATCCTACAGAACATGCCCAAAGAGGAGGACACATTCCAGGAGCGGTGAACATACCATGGGCTAAAGCAGTAAATGATGATGGTACATTCAAGTCAGCGGACGAACTTACAAAATTATATCAGACTGTGGGTATCACTCCAGATAAGGAAATAATTACATATTGTAGAATAGGAGAACGTTCTTCTCATACATGGTTTGTTTTGAAACATCTCCTTGGATATCCAGATGTAAAAAATTATGATGGCTCATGGACAGAATGGGGAAATATGATTGACAATCCAATTGAAAAATAAAATTCAATTATTTTTTTCTTTTCTGACTAGAAAGTGAAAAATGAGACCTTCTTTTCTTATTTCTAATATTGATTGAGATCTCTCTTTGGACCATCTTGTCAATTCCAGATCTGCAGTTATATCATCCGATGCTAAATAAACAATCTCGCCTATTTCAATTTTAGTCAATAGCTCGTCCAATTTTGTAAGAGTTGCCGCACATTCCGTACCAAGTTCATACATTTCATAGTCTGGATAGGCCTTGAAACAACGTACGTGAAATTCATATATAAGAGATTTAAATTGAATATAGCACTCTCCTATTTTTTTCAAACCATTAAGATCGTTATCCAAATTAGATGGTACAATTGTTGACAACCAACCGAATTCATATGGACTATCATTAACTTGTTTGGGTTTAGATAATATCGATTCATTAATTTCTTTTATCGTTCCATTAAGGGGAGATCGTACTATTCCGAAATATTTTGGGCTTTCTATAGAACCTAAGCTTTTACCTTTCTCAATATTAGTACCTTCTTTTTTGAGTTTGATTGATTTTAGTTTACCTGAAATTGATGATAAGATAGGGATTATTCCTATCTTTATGCAGTTTTCATTAGAAACATCTACCCATACAAAACTATCAGGATCATATAATAAGTTATCAGGAAAATTACAATTATCGATAATCATAAATCTGAAACATCCTATAACCAATTTTATTCTTTACTTTATTCTAATTTCATTTAGTAATCTTGATAAGGATATTTTTAAGATCATGTAAAGTATTTAGTGTTAATTAATCTAACAAGTTTAATTTTGTCTAAAATAATTTTATCTTTTCATAATTCATACCATTTATAGAACTTCATTAACAATAAAAGGACCTCATTTGGATTGAATTATTTACTAATTGCATGTTCAGAACAAAAAATTTTTTTCTCAAATTCAGTTATAAAATATTTATTTATAATATAATATTCGCAATGAAATCTACTAAAATTAAAAGATTTAATACCTGACTTCTAATAAACAGCATGTAAAAAGAAACATGAAATCACTTTACAAGTTAGAGATAAATTATATGCTAAAATAAGGAATAACAAAAAGGACGAGATTATATCATGATAATGATAGTTTCATGAAACATATGAAATCGATATTTTATTTAAATGAAGGTCTTGTAGTATTAGAGTTATAAAAGATCATAATAATATATTTTTCCTTTAAGAATAATTCAAATAAGGATTAGTAGAATAAATAATATATAGTATTTATCAACTGAAATTTCATTTAATTAGTATTTCTAATTTTGAATCTAGATAAAATAAATAATAATAATTATTTAATATTTATATGCCTGAAAATGATACCCTTGATAAAATAGATTTAGATATAAAAAATTGTACATTATGTTTATTGTGTAGTACTAGAAAACACACTGTTCCTGGTGAAGGGGGTTTTCTTAAGAAATTAATGATAATAGGTGAGGCTCCAGGTTATCATGAGGATCAATCAGGAAGACCTTTTATTGGGGCAGCGGGAAAAATTTTAAGAAACACATTATCAAAGAATGATATAAAGATTAACGATGTATTCATTACAAATATAATAAAATGTAGGCCTCCAAATAATAGACCACCATTCATTAATGAAAAAAAAATATGTATCCAATATTTAGAGAGACAGATCTTGCTACTTCAACCAAAAATTATATGCTTACTGGGAAATGTAGTTAGTTCATATCTCCTGGGTATAAAATCTATTACAAATGAAAGAGGAAGAATTCTCCACAAGAATGAATTAAAATATTTTGTTACTTATCATCCAGCGGCTACAATTTATAATCGAAATCTTTTGAACATATTTGAACAAGATATAAAAAAACTTGCAGAATACCTTCTCTAAATTATTGATATTGAAAAAAGTTATTGAACTCAAATCAAGAATATCTTTTTGATTGATTATTTAATAATGGCTAATAAACAATATCAATTGGATGTATGCTGATGATGAAGTTCTGATAAAAAAAATAACTTGTACGTTTGATGGAATGTGCCAACCTGTAAATCCAGGAGGAGTTGCATGTTATGGTTTTACCATTCAGGAAAAAAAAAATAATCGAATTTATCAAATTTATGAAGAGGGAGGTATTGCCTTTGAACCTTTTTCAAAGGAATCAAGTAATAACGTTGCAGAGTATGTAGCATTAATAAAGTTATTAGAATGGTTATTTGCTCAAGGCTACAGCAAATTTAACGTACTCATACAAGGTGATTCGCAGTTAATTATTAACCAACTTTCAGGTAAATATAAAGTAAAGTCAGAAAAATTAAAGATCTACTTTGATAAAACTAAAATATTAATAAAAAAGTTTGAAAATCTGCGAATAGAATGGATAACCAGAGAAAATAATAATGAGGCCGACAATTTAGCAAATAAAGCATATATCGATTTTATAGATCATAATTATGTAGGATTACATAACAAATTAGAACCGTATTTTGCCACGGATCAGCAAATTAAACAATTAAGACATTTAAAAATCAAACCCTCTAAATACTTAAGTAGAATTGATGCAAATAGATATCTTAAGAAGTATAATAAAAAATGATATTTTTTATTTAAGTCAATTTATGCAAAGCTTTTATCTAGTTTGTTTATTGTATACATTGAATGCCCAGAACAAAGAGTTCAGAAAAATCTTCAGAAAAGATAGGAATTCCACAATGGATAGAACAAGAGATTAAATCAATACAATTTACAGAATCTGAAATAATAAATCGAACAGGCTATATTTTGGAAATTTATTTGGATGATTACAAACTAGACATACAACTTTATGAAGCATTACCTGATGGAAGGACTATAGTAGAAGGCATAAATGTACCCTCTTCACAAGATACATCAAAATTTATGAAAGGTTTCGTTTATGAATTTAAGATAAAAATGTCGCGAGGAAAACTTAGCGATAAAACTATAGAATTTCTCAAATCACAATTTTTGTTAGAAATGGATTCTATATATCAATTTGAGTTGAAGGAATTACAGTTAATGGATGTAGAATCTGAAGAAAGTTCACAACAATTACTTGACGATACCGAAGACTTATAATAAAATATGAATTGGACATTGGAAATCTATATTGCTTTTATAAAAAGGAGATTGTTCAAGAATTTTGATTAGTTCTCGATGTAATTTTTTTAATCACTGTAAGTCTCATTAACACAAGCCACATTATCATAAGAGGAATATGATAAGATGCAATCCTCCAAGAAATAATTATATCTAAATGCGAGTCCTTCAAAATGTCATTAAGTGAAGGCAAATTATTAAGACCTGAGACGTATGCCCACAACCCGATTTCAGTTAAGCCGGATCCACCCACTGTTATAGGTAAACTACCTAATTCAGTTGAAGCTGCAGTAGCCAAAATAGAATCATATAGACCCAGATCAGATTCTACGAGGCCCCCAAGTACAAGAAATGATGCTCCAAGACAAGCAAAGGCAAAAAATGTAAGAACTATTCCAACAAAGAATATTTTGATTGTTCTTCTTGAATTGAAGTTTTCTCTACTCATTGTGCATAAATCACTAATTGCAGAATTTGTATAGTTAATAATTTTGTCAGAACGTTCATGTGACAATAATCTTCTTACTACTTTTGTTATAACTTTAGGAAGCTGAATATTATAATGCGCTGAAAGAATAATAACTATCAACCAAAACCCAAAAATAAATAAAGAAATAAGGATAATTATAGTACCGATAAGAATTGCGCCATTATAAAGTGCAATTATTCCTGCAAATAATGCAAGAATTGTTCCCACAAAAACATCTGCAATGATTTCCATTGTAGTAATCCATGCTGCAATTCCCGCTGGAACTTTGTTTTTAGTCAACCAGGCAATTCTAACAATTTCCCCTCCAATATAAGAAGGAGTAGTATTGGTAACAAATTCGCTTCCTATTCTTACGGAAATTAATTTAAAGGATGATGCTACCTTATAACCCAAAAATTGATCTACAAAATATTTAAAGCGGTATGCCTGAAGAAAGACTTTCGCAAGACTAAATAAAACAGCCGTAATAAACGGAGCAATTCCAACACTAAAGATATCAGTAACAGATACTGGAGAGAAACTAAATAAAAAAATAACTGGTAAAAAACTTACTAATACTGCAATAAGTCTCCAATTCAATTTATTTGATTACTAAACTAATACAGTTATATAATAATCAATCAATTAATAATTTAATAAAACTTTACATTTCTATTATAAATTATAAATATTATATAATTATTATTTAAATACAAAAATAAATGAAAGCGATTTATATAACAGGAACAGCCGGTTCAGGAAAATCCTTACTTACTTCTAACCTTTTACAATGGTATATTGACCATGATAATTTCCCTATTACCCTTAATTTGGACCCAGCTGTATCTGAATTACCTTATCTCCCGGACGTAGATATACGAGACCATATAGATATTAATAATATTATAGAAACTTATGGACTAGGGCCAAATGGTGCTATAATAATGTCACATGATTTGATCGGCACAAAGATTGAAGATATTCAATTAGAAGTTGATGAATTAAATCCAGATTATATTTTAATTGATACTCCAGGACAAATTGAATTATTTGCTTATCGATCTAGTGGTAATTATTTTATTTCAAATTTTCAAGCAGATAGTAAAGCTAGTATTTTTATAATGGATGGAGTCCTAGTTTCAAGCCCAATTAACTTTGTTTCCTTATCACTACTTTCTGCTTCGATTAATCTTAGATTAAAAACCTCACAGATAAACGTATTATCAAAAAGGGATTTAATAATAGACAATTTAGAAAATATCTTAGATTGGGCTCATTCTGATACAGCTTTATTAGAAGCTTTAGATAAAGAAAATAATCAGGAATTTTCTTTATTAAGCAAAGATGTCATAAAAATTATCTCACAAAATGGACTAAATCAAGAATTGCTGGCTATATCTAATCTGACATTGAATGGTTTAATAGAATTATCTGCAGTTTTATCAAGAATACTTAATCAAGGAGAAGAAATTGAATATTAAATAGACAAGAAATGAATTCATTTAGGGCACTTGCTCCTTCATCAACAGCTAATTTAGGGCCTGGTTTCGATATATTTGGTCTCGCTTTGGATCTCTTTGTAGATGAAATAATAATAACTAAGAAACAAGACCAGAATGGAAGAATCACTATTTCTACAATAAAACAAAACGAGGCAATGAAAATCCCTTATGATAACGAAAACAATGCCTCAGCATTGGTAGTTAAGAAAATGATGGAAGATTATAGTATAAAAAATAACATTGATATTCAAATCATTAAAGGAGTTCCTCCAGGATATGGTCTAGGAAGTAGTGCGGCGTCATCAGTCGCGACAGCTTATGCTTTTGACAAATTATTTGATCTAGAAACAAATTTAATTGATTTAATTAGTTATTCTGCAGAAGGAGAAAGAGCTTCAGCAGGAGCTAAACATTATGATAATGTTGCTAGTTCTATGTTGGGAGGATTTATAATAGTGAGAAATTTCCCATTACTTGAATTTATCAAATTTGAACCACCTGAAGATCTTTATCTTGTAGTTGGAATTCCCAACATATCAGTTCCAAATAAGAAAACAGAAGTTGCTAGAAGTATATTACCTTTGAATTCACCTTTGGGTAACATAATAACTAATATTTCTAATGCGAGTACCATTGTGGCCGGTTTTGCCTATAAAGATGTGAAAATGATAGCAAAGGGACTTGATGATAAAATTGTGGAACCTGTTAGGAAAAAAACAATTCCAGGATATGATAAGGTAAAGGAAAATGCTATTAATGCAGGTGCATTAGCTCTGACTATTAGTGGTGCTGGTCCATCCGTTATTTCTATCCTGAATACGGATAGACATTCTCACAACGTTATAAAAGCCGTTAAAGAAGGATTTGCAGCTTCAAATATTGATAGCAAGGTTTACCTATGTAAACCTAGTAAAGGCGCTAAAAATCAAGATAAAGTATCGTTATCTTAAGTCATTTCTTTTTACCTTTATTAAGGAATGTAGACATTAGTTTTTTTCTATCTTCATGAGCAAAACAAAGAGCCCATCCATATATTTCCATTCTGAGCCCGGAATCTATATCCATGTCAAGGCCTTTATTAATCAAATATTTACTCGCCTTAATAGCAGTATAACTATTGTTTGTAATTTCTCGTGCCATAGAAATAGACTTTTCAATTAACTTTTTATTTAAAAGTTTTGCCAATTCCTTTTCGTATTCTTTACGTTTTACTTCTTCTCCCTCAGGTGGGGCCTCAGGTAATTCTTCTTGTGTTAAATTAATGACGTCGTTAACTAATCCTATCTTATATGCTTCTTCTGCATTTATCATTTTTCCAGTAAAAATCATTTCTTTTGCTTTAGCTGGGCCTACAATACGTAACAATCTTTGTGTTCCTCCCCATCCTGGTGGGATGCCTATTGTAACTTCAGGTTGACCAATCTTTGCATTAGTTGAACATAGTCTAATATCGCAAACGAGTGCCAGTTCACATCCTCCACCTAATGCAAAACCATTAATTGCAGCTATTACTGGTTTTTCCAATTTTTCAATTTTATTTAAGACGGATTGAGCAGATGAGGCATATTTTTCCGCATCAATAGGTGTGATGTTAACCATATAAGATATATCTGCACCTGCACAAAATGATCTTTCTCCAACGCCAGTTATAATAACAGTTTTGATACTATCATCTACTCCCACAATATCTATTGTTTTAGATAACTCCCAAATTACATCTACATTCATTGCATTTAATGCTTCAGGTCTGTTGATCTTAATTATTGCTATATCACCTATGGGTTCTAAGAGAACATATTTCATTGTAGACATATTCTTATTCCAATAACTAACATCAATTAAACTTTATTAAAAAAATAGTATAAGTTCTTGTTAAAAATAATTTATTAGAAATACTTACATAATTATAACAATAAACTTAAAGAAAATTGAAGATTTAAGCTCCAGCCATACCAGTTCTTAAATCTACTGCTCGATGATCTTCACTTTCAGCTGCTGCCTTATGCATCTCTGAGACAGCACAACCCATTTGTGCTTCTGGTTTGCCACGTCTCATTAATCCACGGTATAATCCAGCCTCTAAAGTCTGGCCATGTGCTTTTTCCCATTCTTCTACGGGAATACTATATTTCTTTTGTATTCTATCACGATACCATTCAGGTATAACATTAAAAGCACAGAATGGAATAATTCTAAGATCAGGCGTTAGATAATGTATATCACATCGTTGTAATCTTTCAAGATCTTCATTATATTTATCTTGAAAATGCATCATTCCTAAAAATAATGATCTAACATGCCAAGAACCTACTGCATCAAAATTACGTTTTAGCAGAATACTGGAAAACATCTTTGCTAGATTTAGCCCATGAGGCTGTTTACTTCTATCTACAAATTGATTTAATTTTCTCATTACGTCTAACATTGCCCAGTATCGGTTTGCACCTGAACGCAACTCATCTGCTTTTTCTTCGAAATATTCTAATAATCCTTTAATATCGACAAATGATGTAAGTGGAATCAATTTCTTAGTTTGGACGTCTTCAAAAACATAAGTGCCTGCACCACATGCAAAGTGAATAGATAATTCATATTTTGGTTTTTTGCTAAATGCTTCAATTACATCTGTCATTGGCATACAAGAGGGAACGGGGAACCAAGAATCAGTAGAAATTTCGCCGTTACTTTGCTCTTCAATTCTTTCAATACAATCAGGAATAGTAATTCTATATTTCTCTCGTTCTTTTTTGCCCATTCTTCCTGTAAGGGAAACGGGTTGAAAGTTGACAGCGTGTACTACATCCATATTCTTTTGAGCAAATCTAATTATTCCACCTAATTCATGATCGTTTATTGATTTAATAACTGTCGGAACAAAAACAACAGTCATTCCACATTTTCTAGCAGATTCTAGAGTATAGGGAACTTCCCAGTGATTTTTAGGGTTAGTACGTGGCGTAACACCATCAAAAGATAGATAAAGATTGCTTACACCAGCATTTCGTACTTCGCGCATTGTTTCGGGAGAAAGTGCTAGTTTGATACCATTAGTATTTAATTGAACGTGATCTACTCCTTCTTCTTTCATTATTTTAATAACTTCAACAATATCGTCCCTAAGCATTGGTTCCCCACCCGTAACTTGTATAGAGTTTCCTGCAATGGGTCTTTCTGCTTTTAAAGTCTTCATCATTGCTCTAATTTGTTCATAATTTGGTTCATAAAGATAGGCACCTTCAAGACCTTTTTTTACATAGAAAAAACAATACCAACACGTTAAATCACATCTGTTAGTTACTATCATATTAGACAGTCCAGAATGCGATAAATGGTTTGTACACAAGCCACAATTCGTAGGACAAGCACATTTATCTACCATAACATTGGGAGCATGTGCACCCTTTCCATCTTTCCAATACGTACTGAATTTTTTATACATATCCACAGATCCAAAATATAGCTCTTCACATTCTCCATGCGACGGACATGTTTTCGTCATATAGACTTTGCCATCTCTTTCAAATACTTCTGCATCGAGAATCATGTTGCAATCAGGACATATACTTTGAGTATGTCTAATGGTTTTTTTAGTAGTTGATATCTTTTTTGTAATATTTGATATTTGTATTAATTCCATAACTATTCTTACCTTTTTACCTTTTAATTGATCACTCTAAATTCTTTTAATATATAAATATAATTATATCAATCCGAAGGTGATTAGGTTAAGTCTTCATAATATTATTACTTCAATTGTTATTATTTTTTATAAAATTATGTTTAATAAAAATAATTCTATCTATAATTTTAACCGTATTGTAGATGACTTGCTTTCATTCCTGGTTTCATATCTCTCTGGCTTCTTACCTTTCTTACAGCATCTTCAAAGTGACGCATAGTAACATAAGCTTCCATTGTATGTTTAGATGCTTCCTCTGGATTAGGATATTTATTAATATATTCATGTAGCACAAGGGATATAGCAGTGTTTACAACTGCCGCTACGTCAGCTCCACTAAATCCATCTGTTAGTTCTGCTATTCTTTTTAGGTTAAGATCATTACCTATGGGTTTTCCTTGAACATTAAGTTCCAGTATTTTTTCTCTTGTTTT
>JAICHH010000014.1 GCA_025922715.1 Nitrososphaeraceae archaeon | reverse complement strand
TTAAATTTTGGTATCAAAATAATTAGGCTAGGCTTTTATTATTTGTTACTGCTTTGATAATATTGGGTTCTAGCAATTGTATAGTGATCGATGAAATTATTCAAAAAAAATTTCGAAACTAAAAAGATAATTGATTATATTTTATAATTCATTTACAATAAATCAGTGACTATGCTTGTTGAAGTGATTGAGAAAGTTTCAAACTAATTATTGGAAAAAAAATAGTACATTCAAATGGTTAAAGTAAATTTTCAAATTTTATTCCCACGTTATCAGAGTTGAGTTATTTTATTTGAAAAATTTATATAATTACCAAATCTTATATAAAGACGTGAAGTATTACAACTCAACAATAGCCTTCTTCATAATATTTATTTCTTTTAGTATTATTACAATAAATGTAGGAAATGCAAAGTCTCAGAATTTTGCTGGAGATCCAGAACAATCTGATGTATATCTGAAATTATCTAATTTGATTAATAATACAAGTGATGACGTCGTCCAATCTATCAGCGCAATCGAATCTGGGGATATTACAATTGCTTTAAATATCCTCAAGAATGTTACTATAAACCTCGAAGAACTATCTAACGGATTGGACGTGTTGGTAAATGAGCCAATAACTGGTGGAGATTAGATCTATAGATTAATGATTATTTTTTTACTCAAATCATAAAGTTTCAAAAATTTTGAAAATTCACCTTTTATTAATTATATTTTCTATCTTCATTCCCCAATTTTTCTATTACATCAATTTTAATTTATTTTCTCAAACCACTTATACATATTCGGATACCATCTCTTCTTGTTAAGTATTAGAACGAAACGTATGTTTTGCTCGGTACTTAGACTTTACTTTTTACTAATATAATATTAACCTTCACAATCACAATTTATTGTTTAATTATTTAGTATTAAATAAGTACCAATCTTAAAACATTTATGATATAAAGTGCTCTTCCAACTTTTTTTGGATGCAATCATGATCTCGCTTGTCATACCATATTTTTATAATTTAATCAAGATATGATATCAAAAGTGAAGCTATATGAAGTAAATATGGTTAAATTTTCCTTAACAATTTGGATACAGCTTCTGTTTCTAGGCTGTACAAATTGTCTTTAACTTAAATTGATTTTATGAAAATCTATTTTTTTATATTTCATAGGCTATTGTCGAAAAATGGAAAATTTTCTTGAGCTATTTTTCAGATAGTATTTTTTTGTAAGTAGATACATACTCTTCTCCTTGTTAATGATGTAAACTTTAGTATCCTCGATTTTCCTAAAACTCAATTTTTCGATTGGTTTTTTATCTTTTTAATACTTGCCTAGTCTAGTATTTTTGCTTTCTATGCTAGGATCTTATTTTTTAACTATGATTTATCAATTACAATTTATAATGTTATTTTGTTAAAATTCTCCATTCTAATATGGATTATAGAATACCGCTTATATGGTAAAACAGGAAACCATAAATGAGGGATCATGTATATATGGGAACATGGTAAAAATTACTTTTGAACTAGAACATACATTAAATAAAAAATTTAGGAAGGTAATAGTAACTAAAAAAGGATTATACCGTGGAGCCATCCAAGAGTCAATCATTGAAGCAATAACTGATTGGATGAAGAAGAAGAAAGAGTATAACAAAAAAAAACCAGCAAAAAAGGATGAAGTTAATACGGTAATAAACAATTTATGATTTAAATGTTTCAAAACTCGAATTTAGAAACATTTTTATTTTAATTAATAAATTTTATTAATTATCTCAACTAAAATTCCAAAGAGGAATGACGAAAAGAGAAAGTTACAAAAAAAATCCCAAAATATATTATAGAGGTATTACTAAATCATTAGCTTTCCTTGATAAAAGATACGTTTGGCATCCTTATACCCAAATGCAAAATTGGAACAAGCAAGATAATGCAGTAATAACTCATGGAGAGGGATTTTATCTTGTCAGTGAAAATGGAAAGAAGTATCTTGATGGAATTGCGAACATGTGGTGCAGTGTATGGGGTTATGGTTCAAATCCTGTTATTGAAGCAATCAGGAGACAGTTTCACGAACTTCCTCATTCTACTCTATTTGGATTAGCAAATAAACCTTCAATAGTACTTGCAACTAAACTTTTAAAATTGGCCAAGGGGATGGACAAAATTTTTTATTCAGATAATGGTTCGACAGCTATGGAAGTAGCATTGAAGATTGCTGTTCAGTATTGGAAAAATAAACAATTTCCCAAAAAGAACAGATTGCTTTCTCTTGAGAATGGTTATCATGGAGATACAATTGCGACGATGTCGATGGGTTACGTTGATAGGTATTTCAGTCCTTATAAATCCTTACTAATTAAAACATTTAGAGCTCCTGCACCATCATCTTTTGAAAATGATTTAGATAACGCTCTTACAGATTCGGAGATCGTTGATATATGTATAGAAAAAACAGAACACATACTCCAAAAAAATTCAAACCATATAGCTGGACTTGTAATGGAGAGCGGGGCACAAATTGCAGGAGGTGTATCGATCTATCCGAGAAACTATCAAAAAAGAATCTCTGATCTCTGCAAAAAATATGATGTTCTACTTATTCTAGATGAAATTGCTACAGGATTTGGAAGGTTAGGAAACATGATAGAATATATCTCACAATCCTCTTTACCAGATATTGTCTGTTATGGAAAGGCATTGAATGGTGGATATTTTCCTATTGCAGTAACGTTGACAACAGATCAAATTTATAAAGAATTCTTAGGTAAATATAATGAAAATAAACAATTATTCCACGGACATACGTATACTGGCCATCCTGCAGGATGTGCAGCTTGCATCACTAATTTGGAAATGTATGAAAAAAGAAATCTTATCCAAAAAATAAGAGATAACAGTAAGCATATTAAAAAAAAATTGAAAGAACTGGAAGATTATAAATCTGTCCATAAAATTAGACATAAAGGTCTTTTAGTAGGGATTGAATTAACAAATGAAAATAAAATGTCACAAGGAAAGAGAAAAAAACAACCGCTATCTTTTATTGATGGAGTTGATCTTAGTAACTATGTAATGAGAGAATCACTAAAAAGAGGAGTTTTACTCCGATCTCTTGGAAATATTGTTACACTGATTCCTCCACTTGCTATGCCAAGAAACCAATTAGATATTTTGATTGATACTCTGTACGATATAATAAAACCTATTGATGGAAAATAGTTTTCGAATCATTGGAATGTATGTTCAATCTCCTAAACTCTTTGTAAAGAGTAGCCTTTGATATCCCTAGTTCCCTTGCGATTTTTGCTTTTGAGATATTTTCAGCTAGTAAGGTAATCAGGTTGTTTTTGTCAATAACCTTCTCAGGTCTTCCGATTTCCTTTCCAGCAATTCTCGCTCTATTCATCCCATCCTTTGTACGTTGAACAAGCATCTCTCTTTCTCTTTCCGCAACCCACGTTAGGATACTTATCATTAGTTTTCTGATGCTTGGGTCTGTGGTCTGCAAAAATGACTCTCTAGGGGAACAGGATATCAGCGGACTATGTTCTTCGATGACCTTTATTGCGTCAAGTGTATCCCAAAATGTTCTTCCTACCCTTGACAGCTCGTAGACTAATACAGCTTCCACTTTCGATAACCTTACAAATTCCATTAAATCTTGAAATCCTTTTCTAGAAGTCGCAGGTATTTTTCCACTAACTGCAGGATCTTCAAAGAAATACAACATGTGATAATCATGATCCTTAGCCCATTTGGTAATTGCAATCTTTTGCGTCTCTACTGTCTGTTCATCAGTACTTACCCTAAGATATGCTATAGCATACTTTTGCATGTCGAAATAGCATTAAAAATGATATCTAAATTGTAATGTTAAAAAAGCAATACCAAACAGTATAAAAAAGGTAATAATTTTTGAACTAATTTAGTCATAATTTCAACCGATTTAAAGGTAAAGAAAAGATCGTATTATTTATACGTATCAAAAAAGGGTCCATTTATGAACTACATTAAATTACTAAACAAACAACGAAAACCGTTGTTATTCTCGGAATTGCGATATGATTATTTAGGCTTTTATCTGAAATTATGGATATAAGTTAGCATTTTACTCTTTATACTTATAATTGAAACAAGTGCTCTATAGTTGCTTGAATTATATGATTGTATTCAAATACGAACTTTGAGTATAGTCCTAAAGAGATGAAATAATTAAAAAATTGTTAATGTTTCTAGACCCGAGTTTAGAAATATAGAACTAAAAATAACGATTAAGTATAGGTTTTGGAAGATATAGATACATGAATAGTGGCTACTTAAGGAGTAATGATAAATCTAATTCTACCCTTAATCCTTTTATTTATATGCTAATCGACAAGGTTTTTAATAATCAACAGATATCATTCAATGAAGCTTACACTTTATTGTCAACAGATGATATCCGAACTTTAGCCGGTGGTGCCAATACTATAACCAGGAAATTTAATGGCGAGGTTGTGGATGTTGAGTCATTAGTTAATGCAAAATCGGGTAGTTGTCCTGAAGATTGTTCCTTTTGTGCCCAATCCTCTTTTTATAATACTGGAATATCCAAGTATCCACTCCTTCCTTCTGAAAAACTAATAGAACACGCAAGAAACGCCAAAAAAGAGGGCTCTACAAGCTTTTGCTTGGTTTGCGCTTATAGATCTCCGCCCGAGAAAGATTTTGAACAAATTTGTGAATCCATTTTAAAAATTAAAAATAGTGTAGATATTGATGTGAACGTTTCTTTGGGATTTATGACGCCAGAACGAGCCAAGAAATTAAAAAGTTTAGGAGTAAAAAGATATAATCATAATCTTGAAACAGCAAAAAGTTATTTTTCTCAAATATGTAGAACTCATGACTATCAAGACAGAGTGAATACTGGAAAAATTGTTAAAGACGCCGGACTTGAACTTTGTTGCGGAGGAATAATAGGAATGGGTGAAAGTCCTCAACAAAGACTAGAGTTGGCTTTCGCACTTGCAGACCTTGATCCCGATGAAGTACCTATAAATATATTAATTTCTAGAGAAGGAACACCACTTATGTATAACAATCATTTAACCGCTGAAGATATTATTAAAACAATAGCAGTTTGGAGATTTATAATGCCAAAGACCATTTTAAAAATAGCAGGAGGAAGAGAGGTATATTTTAAGGATAATGGAAGATATGCACTGCAAGCTGGAGCTAATGGAATAATAAGTGGTGGATATCTTACTACAGCAGGAAATAAGCAAAAGAAAGATATAGAAATGATAAAAGAAATTGGCCTCGAAGTATGACTATATAAATGATCAATTACAACAATATAGAGAAAAAAATACCTATCGGGAACTTTTGACATCGCAAATAAAGGGTAATTCGTTCTATGTAGGAAAAAAAAAGGTCCTTAATTTATGCTCTAATGATTACTTAGGGTTATCTCAAAATAACTCAGTTTTGGCTAAAATAAGAAATTCTCTCAGACAGGTATCTCCGTGCAGTTCACGATTAGTAGCAGGAAACAACATCAATATTATAAAATTAGAAAGAATTTTAGCGACCCACCGAAGTTCGGAAAATGCCCTTATTTATCCTACAGGGTACATGGCAAATCTGGGAGCAATTACGGCAATTTCTAGCTCAGAACATACTATTTTCAGCGATAGCCTAAACCATTCCAGTATTATAGATGCTTGTCGGTTAGCTAAAGCAAATAAGATTCAGATTTTCCAACATAATGATCTTGATCATTTAGAGAGGCTCTTAAAAAATTCAAATGCCAAAAAGATCATTGTCACTGAAGGAGTTTTTAGTATGGATGGAGATATGGCAAAACTTGACCTGCTATCAGAATTGGCAAAGAAACATGATTCGATCTTGATCCTAGATGATGCACATTCTGATTTTGTATTCGGAAATTATGGTAATTATGGCGGAATTCCAGAATATTTTGGAGTCGAAAATGATGTTGATATTCACATTAGTAGTTTAAGTAAGGGCTTAGGATGTTTTGGTGGCTATGTAGCTTCATCTCATCTAATTACAGATTTGTTAATTAATAAATCGCGGCAATTCATTTATACATCTGCAATTCCAGAACATTTATGTCTAGCTGCAATTACTGCAGTCTCGTTTTTAAAAAAAAATAAAAATATCCAAAAAAAATTTTTTATTAAAATAAAGTGGTTTATAAATCAATTAAATCAACTAGGGTTCAATATAGGTGCAACATCTAGTCAGATCATTCCAATTATTATAGGTGATGAGAAGGTAGCTTCCAATTTCTCAAAGGAGTTATTCAAAAAAGGTATATTTATCCAAGCAATTAGATATCCGACTGTATCTTTAGGAAAAGCTCGCTTAAGAATCTCTCTTAATATGTCTATAGAATTGATACATTTAACTTATGTGATTAATTGTCTAGACAAATTAGGCAAAAAATATAACTTAATATAATATATTACTAGTAACATATTAAAATATATTAAATTTCATAAGAATTAATTCATATACAATATATAATAGAATTTGAGGCGTAAAAATGGTTCAACACATTTACAAAAATAAAGTTAAAAACAAATTTTTAAAGACAACATGATAAAAAATATCTTTATAGTATTGATTATAATGCGATGGGTTTAGTGATCTTCTAAGTACTCTAGAAAGAAATAAAAAGATAAATCGCAAAAACGAACTAATGAAAATAGTAGAAGTGAGTATTAACGTGCCTGCAGAATCATATGACGAATTTTTAGTCTATTTAAAGACTCTTCCTGTAAATATGATCTTATTTGGTTTAAGATTTGCCCATAAGAGATACGCTGCTGAAACTGGTGGATATTTATTTCCTGGTAGGAAAAGCATAATAAAAAAAGAGACGGATATGTTAAGTAAAGAACAGGCGCAATGGAGATTAGACAACTGGAAAAAAATGATTAAGAATTTCCGGGAGAAAGGATATAGCTATCCTACAATTTCAAGAATAAAAAAGAAAATAGAAACTATTGTTACCAATTAGATAAAAAATATTTTCAATCCCTCAATATATTGAGGCTTCGGAATTTTCTTGATCTACTTCTGACGAGGAAGGTAAATCGGGGAATTTGTCTTTCATGCTTTGTTCTACTACCATGCTAGCCTCTTCTAATATCTTCATAGAGTCTTCAGAGATCATACCTGTTCCAGACATTTCTGTATTTGGTATTTGTGAAGAATCATTCATAATACTTGACAATAGATCAGATATTTGTCCAAATGATTGGTCAGCTTCTGGCATCATAGATGACAAACCTCCTTGAATCCCTTTTATGACAGACATTGCAGGACTCAATGTAACAACTACATCGCCTAATTCAGTTATTGTATTTAGTCTTAATTGAATTTGCTCCATTGCAAGTTTTGCTGAACTAACCATTTTATTCATTTTTCTGATTTGAGAGAGCTCATTTGATAATACTTTTGCATATTGGCTATCATGATTTTGCATTGCATAAACAATTCTCTTAAAAATTAAATGGTCTTTTTCATGCATTTTATTAGAAATACCATCTAATTTAGAAATTTGAAGTTGTAATTTTTTTTGAGCCTCTTCAATTTTCGGCTTTAAAGGAACAGGGGATTTTATATTATCCATAAATTTATTCTCAAGAAGTTTATTTGCTACACCTTCATTAGTTGTAGGTTTTACCCACCGTTTGTTAAACGACATCGGTTATCTTATTCACCAAAAATCATGTAACAAATTTGTTTAAAAATGAGATTGTAACTGTTGTTACTGTAACTAGAGATACAGACTAAAAAGGCAACTAGACTCAACTGTGAATGGTAGGTATTTAATTACTAAATTCTTCATCATTAGATTCGTATATTTTGTGATTGCAAGTTTAGACGCGAAACTTCACAGTTAAGGGTAAATTATATTTTATAATTGTATATTGGCATATAGCATTCAGAGAGATATATTGCCGAACTAGAAAATCAAAGTTTAAAGTCCCATCGCTACTAAGTGAGCGTTCAATCTATACGTAAAGATACTGAAATAAAGATACTATCTTTCAAATTATTCGAAGATATACTAAATTTTAATATAATTCAAAACGTCAATAAAAATTATATGTGAAATATCTCGCATCACCAAATATATCCATATAATTTTATCCTCTATAAATGATAGGATTGACCGGATATGCACCACATATTCGACAAAATTTCCCCGTCCACCTAAAACTACAATTACAATCAGGACATATTCTTTGTTTCATTAAAACTTTTTGGGATCGTGGTGGTAGAAAATATTTTCTATAAGTTAAATAATAAAATAAATGTTCCTTGTTCCGAATTTTAACACTTTCAATCTCCTTTATTCTTTTAATTTCATCTAAAAATTCTTTATCCGTAAAGAATTGATTTTCAAAATAGTAAACTATTTTTGAAAATCCTGAACCTTCTTCCTGAGCCTCCTTTTCTCTCCAGGCAGGTTTTTCTTGATGTTGCCATTTTTCAAAACACTTTCTCAAGATAAACTTGCCCCATAATTTATTTTGATACTGACCTATTTTCATTGAGATATCTATAGATTTTGCAAATTTCATAAATTTTTCATCAAGATATGGAGAAGTTATCTTAACATCAAAAAAATTACCTATTGTTTCTGATGGGAAATGCATTATATTCCATAATCTTTTTACTTCTTCTTCTAACTTTTGGGTATCTTTGAAATATCTTTTCAGGTAGTTATATCCAGCAAATAATTCATCCCCTCCATCTCCTGTCAAGAGGGTGGTCACTCTTAGTTCTTTAGCTTTTTGTACTGCAGCAAAAATAACGCTAGAGTTACGAATAAAAATGGGATCAAAGGTTCGAAATAATTCTATTATTTGTTCTTCAATCTTCAATAACTCCACAGGTTTTATTTTTATTGTGATATGATTTGAGCCATATTGATTTGCAATTAATCTGGCATATTCACAGTCTGACGCATCGGCTCCATCGAGAGTAACCGTAAAGGTATATTCAGGTTTTTGAAAGCTGGCTATGATGCTACTATCCAATCCTCCTGATAGTAGAAGGCCCCTAGCTTTCTCTTTTGTTATAATCTCTTTTAGCATACAATAAAGTTGATTACAATATGAAATTTCATACGATGAATAATCTCCTTTCATTTATGAAAATAGAGATGTCCAAGGAAGATAAATGTTATAAGGCACGTAAGCTATTTGACAGATTCATAACTGCAGGATTTTTATAAAATAATCCTTCAATTTATAAGTTTTATATATGTATCCAAATAATATAAAATGGAAAATATATCGCTTTATTTTTAATCTCGACATTTACATAAGGCCTTGGAAAGTTATTGTATTGTTTTTTTGAAATAATTGTTGTTGTCAATTTGATCAAATTATTATTATTATTGTTTATGAATTAATATAAATTTTACATAGAAAGTTTTTTAAATCCTTAACATAGCGTATGATCTTATGGAAGAAAAAAAGATAAAAGTAAATAATAGAGAGTATAGCGTTACACTTAATGATCAAACTCAACTTAATGCTATGAAACTTAAAAGGTTATATCAGCAAAGCTATAGTGATATGGACAGTTTTGACGAGGTCAGTACGGAAATATCAAGCACCATTAATAACCTCTTAAAGCGTTCAGTCTCTCCTGAGATTCTCGAAGAGGATATGGATGGCGCTATTCAACAAATCCTCAAAATGTATGAAAAAAAAGGAAAGAAATAGCTCCTTATTTGAAAGAACCAAATAAATATTTTCTTTTTAGATTTTATGACATTTTTGTTATACTATATAGCAGTTATATGTCCTCATCATAAATAACTAATAAAATAAAAAATAAGTGACGATAAAAATGGGTAAGAATCTACACCAATAATATAAATAAGATAATATTAATGATTCATTCGAATGAATCGTGCTTTAAAAAAGTGTATCAATCCGTCTTGTGGTTTGACTTATGAAATAATAAATAATAATTACCAGTGTTCTTGTGGGTCATTTTTAGATGTTCTTTATCCCGAAAAACCTTCTAAGGAATTAACCGAGATATTTTACCAAAGGAGAAATCCTAACCGAAATATTTATAATGAAAGTGGGGTGTGGAGGTTTAGAGAATTATTAAATTTTCCTGAAATAGATACTGAGAATATTAGTGAATGTTCAAATGTCTTAGTTTCCCTCGACGGTGCAGAAGGAAGATTATCTAAACCATATAATATGTCAAAAGTCGCAGATTTTGTAGATCTTCCACATGAAAATCTTTTTCTGCAACCGGAGGGATATAATCCGAGTGGTTCTTTCAAAGACAATGGTATGTCATCCGCAGTAACTCATGCAAAGATGCTCAAAATAAAGACACTGATTTGCGCATCTACCGGGAATACATCTGCCTCAGCAGCAATGTATGCTTCCAATGAAAACATGGAATGTGATGTTTTTATTCCGAAAGGAGAAATAGCTCCAGGTAAATTAGGACAAGCCTTTCAATTTGGGGCTCAAGTTATTCAGGTCGAGGGAAATTTTGATGATGCACTACAATCTTCTTTAGAGTATTCAAAAATTTCGAAGGGTTATACTGTAAACTCTATCAATCCATTTAGAATAGAAGGCCAGAAAACTATTATTTACAGAGCACTAGAACATTTAGAATGGAACCCTCCTGATTGGATCATTTATCCGGGTGGTGCACTAGGAAATATATCCAGTTGTGGAAAAGCATTAATAGAATTGTATGAATGGGGATGGATCCAAAAGATCCCGAGGATTGCAGTTGTAAATGCAGAAGGGGCAAATACTCTGTATGAGCTTGTTAATGGAAAGTTTGAAAATACAAAACTACACTGGAATGGCGGTAATCCAGATATGGATAAAATTCAAAGATATTATCAATATAAGAAGGAAAAAAATCTCCTTCCTAAAACTAGGGCCACAGCCATTCAAATTGGTAAGCCTTCCAACATTGTTAAAGGGTTAAGAGCTTTATGGTATACTAATGGACTCGTAATTCAAGTGAATGATGGTGAAATGATGGATGGAATGTCAATAGTAGGACTCAATGGTTTTGACTGTGAACTTGCCTCCGGAGCCGTTCCGGCAGGAATAAAAAAATTGAGAGAAAAAGATATTATTAAAAAAGATGATATTGTTGTTGGGATTTTGACCGGGAGACAAAAAGATCCATCCCTATCTATGGAATATCATATGAATACTAAAAACAGATTTTCCAAACCCCCCAAGAATATTTATCAAAATAACCCATCATTAGCTTTAGAATGAAGAAACTACAAGAGAAGAAATAATTTTTATTTTAAACACTTTTCGTATTATTTCTAGAACGTTTTATTTGACGCTTATAATTATTTTTAGTTTTTAAAACTGATATCATAGCATCTGCTTTCCTTTCTGTTTCTTCCCATTCATTTAATGGAATTGAATCCATTACTATTCCAGCACCAGATTGTACATATCCTTGCTTTCCATGTATGAAAATTGATCTTATTGTTATAGCAAAATCACAACATCCGTTGAATGAAAAGTAACCAAGAGCGCCGGCATAAGGTTCTCTTCTTTCTTTTTCCAATTCATTTATTATTTCCATAGCCCTAACTTTGGGTGCTCCGGAAACCGTCCCAGCCGGAAATAGTGCTTTTAAAGCATCAAAAACATCCAAGTTATCTGATAAGTGTCCAACAACATGAGATACAATGTGTTGGACGTGGCTAAAACGTTTTATTGCCATTAACGATTTGACCTTTACAGTACCATAATCAGAAACTCGACCTACATCATTCCTTGCAAGGTCAACTAACATAGTATGTTCAGCTAATTCCTTTTCATCTTTTAATAAATTCTCTCCAAGTTTAGAGGTTTCTTCCTCGTTTTTACCAATGGGTCTCGTTCCAGCTATTGGAAAGGTCTCGATTACTTTTCCGGTAACTCTAAGAAGCATTTCGGGACTGGATCCTATTATACACCTTTTGTTAATTTTAAAGAGATACATATAGGGAGAGGGATTTAATTTTCGTAATGATGAATAAACTTGAAGAAGGTTTCCTTCTATACTAAATTTGAAGTTTTTTGATAAGACGACTTGAAAGATATCACCATCATAAATATATCGTTGGGCCTTTCTCACCATTTTTATGAATTCGGATTTACTTAGGTTTCTTTGTGGAACAGAACATCTAATGTTCTTCAAATTAAATATTTGTTCATGATTACTATTCTTATTCTTCAGCTCAGTATTAGTGTTAAAGGGGTCACTATCTTTGTTTAATATTTTATTGATGTCTTCTATTTTGGATTCTGTCCCAGTATGAAAATAATATGGTTGATTTTCTTTATGGTCATAGAGTATTCCATCTGTGAAAATTCCAAACTCAAGCAAGGGAAAGTTAAGTATTTTTTTTTTGGGCCTGGGTAGTTTTTCCCAAAATCTGATAGCCTCATAACTAATGTAACCTACTGCTCCACCAACATATCTATAATTAATATCAGATGGATAAATTTTTGGAAGGATAGATCGTAATTGGGATAGTGGTTCATTCACCTTCAGTATTTTTACTATTTTTTTATTTTTATCAAAAATAATAAAGTTTTTTGAATTACATTGTACAGTGAAAATTGGACTAAATCCAATAATAGAGGTCTCCGCCAACTCTTTAGGACCAGATAAAGATTCAAAAATAAAAGTAGAATCAAAAAAATTAAAAATGTCTGAGTAAATCTCAAATTGGTTTTTCTTTGTATTTAGTTTTTGTAACTGAAAATTATTTAATCTCTTTAGCTGCGAAATAGATAAAGGACTCTTCAATCTGTAAATTACCTCTATTACTTGATTCAATTTCTAAAATTATTTAAGTCTATGTGATTAAATTTATAAAAATACCCTGTAAGACTATACCTCATCTAAATTTCCATTAATAGGAGATTTAAGTTTAGAATGAAACAATAGAAATTGTTTTAATAGTATTAATATGTAAAAAACTTTTATTTAACTAACGTATTCAGTGGGATACTTGTAAGTAAAGATGTATTATATTTGTAAAATACAACAATTCATTCATCCTAATAGAAACATTTGAATATTCTTACTATTTTTGTTATCTCCATTTAGATATTTAAAACCATTGTACGAAATTCGCAATTTAGAATAGAGTTTGAGATATTATTAATAACTATAGTATAAATATTAGGCATACGTATTATATTTATTTTATTATTTTAAAGACTTAAATTACTTCTGACATAGCCTTAGATGTTAAATAACTAAACGAGAAGTAATTTACTCTTTCTATATGCTCAAATAATTTATTATTATACTAATTTATTATTTTAACTGAAACGAAAGATATTCTCATTTACAAATAAAAGTAAATTAGAAATATATAATTGACGTTCATTAGAAATAATTAGAGCTTATTTATTTAATTCTGTGGAATTTCTAAAATTTCATTTTCATTAAGCTTATTATAATCTGCATTTGTAATCAACGGTACTTTCCATTTATAACATAAATATCGATTTTTGCTTGGTGATTGTGATTTTAACTTATCTATGAACTTGTTACATGAAGATTCATCTTCAAATACTATATTTTTTAACTGGCTAACCATTCCTTCTATTTGAACAGTTACTAAATAAACCTTTTTCATTTTATTAATTTAAACTTCTTCGTTTATCACGTATCATAACCTACTTTATCTAACTCAATTTTATTCCCAAAAAAAGGGCAACTGTTATTCCGTCATCTGTCCCTCTTAATATGTAGTAGACCATATTTGTGGCAGCACCTAATACAATTTCTGGCTCGTTTGATTTATCGTTTTTAGTTTCTTTTTGGATTAAATCTAACCAACAATGCTTTTGTAAAGATTCATAATAATAAGTAAGATCTCCTCCAATAACAGGAATGTTGAAGTCTTGCATTTTCGAGGAAAGGTTTTCTGAAGAAGACCGTATGCAATAAAGAATGTTCATTTCTATCTATATTTCATTGTTTATTTAGATATATATTGTAATCATAATAAAACAATATTAGAATAATCACAATACTTTGAGGTATGTATCATTGCCTTTGAAGCAGCTATATATTGTTATTCAGTTATCGATCTTGAATTATTTACTTAGCATTATAACGAGATATATTAATCTAGTTAGCGATTGATTTACAGTTAACTTGGACTTAATTTCCTTATTTACTAAGATTATTTAATCATTATTGGATTGGAGCTAGATTTAATAAGATATAATGTAATAAAACAATCATAATTTGTTTAAAATAGCATCTCGAAACAAGAAAAAATTAATGGAAATACCATAATATGCCATGCAAGGGAATCTGTGCACGACATAAAGCATTAAAACCTAAAAGTGGACAACGTTACATAATAGGACAGAAACGTTGCCAGGTCTGTCAAATTTTTATAAAATGGGAAGGTTTATGGTGTCCTTGCTGTGGATATCGTTTACGCACAAGACCAAGGAGCAGAAAATATAAAGTACAGTTCAATAAAACGATAATTAAAAATTTAATAACCAATGTTGCGGTAAAAACATAATTTTAGAATTTTGTAATTTGTTATAATCAAACCAATATCATGAATTGCTTTTACTTATTTCGATTGAAGTTTGTTCATAGGAAATCATAATTTATAGGATACTGTTATTATTGAATTATCACAACATTGGATTTTCTTAATATATAAAAAACCTTTGTAAATATTATCATATCAATCATTATTTCCAAAACAATGGGTTGCAAAAATTACAATAATAAATAGCCATTAAATATTATAACTTAACCAGTTGTTTAATTAATACATATTTTACACTACTAAATACTTGGCGAAATTATAATAGTTCAATTAATTTTCAATTCGCTTTATTTTATATGTCTTAATTATGCTCTTCGCACATTGAATGGGAAAAAATTTTATAGTGAAATAGAATGTGTGTAGTATTTAATACAATAATAATTAAAAAAGCGGATTGCAAGACAGTGACACCAAGCACATTATGAGCGATAATGAAAAATTATCATCAAAATATAATATTATATAATCTTATTATATCTATTACAGTTATAAAATATGATTTTTGAAGATACTTATTCCTTAAACAAGATCTGCTTTGGCAAATCGGTTACCAATACTGGTTATTTTAATTTTTACATCATTTCCGACTTTACCATCTTTAACAAAGATTACAAAACCTTGAACTCTTGCAACACCATCGCCCTTATAGCTCGTTTCAGTTATTTGAACGTTATATTCCTTGCCTAATTCTACTGGTTTATTAGTAAAATTTCGTTGATCGTTATTATCGCGATACTGTTCATTACTAGTATTACTCATAGAATTAGTGAAATATAAGATAATATGAATGAATGCATTTTATTATTCGAATAAATTTTTTAATAAAAATAAATAAATATAATCAAATTTGTGATTAGTGACAAAATTTCTATGATATTCTCAGGAAAAAGGAAATAAATAAAAATTATTATGGTATTTGAATTTTTATAGACAATAGAGGGGAATGTATGTAGAAGCTTGCACACTTATTAATGAAGATTTTAAAATTTTATTAAATAAACCATTAAAAATTAGAGCTTTGTGATGTATAATTGCAGAGGTTTTTAAATTGAAGCCTCTTTTAGTAATTACTCATAAAAATTTTCATTATGTCAATACAAGCAAAGTTGTCATTTTATATGACCAGTATATTTGATTTTTTATAATATTTAGTTATTTCTTTATACATTGATTGTTTACAACAGTTTTACATTTGTGGCTATGTCTCCAACTACCATTCATAAAAAATTCTAAATGTTTATCGTTATTATTATCAATTATAATACGTTCATCACTATTTTTCGCTGTATTTGATTTTCTTATAGTCTCGATTACTTTTCTCATAATTTATTAGAGGTTGTTTCTTATAAGAATGTTAGGCTTATTATTCTTGCATTGGATTTAGAAAATAGATAAGAATGAATTTCTCCTAATGGTGATTTGCAATATGTATATTTTAAAAAGTCATATTAATCAATTTCACTTAATAGTTAAAACTATTAATTCATAAACAGAGATAAAGTAGAGAATTCATAATGAGATTATCTTTATAGAAATATATTAGTTATTGTTCTCTATTGTTGGATGATGATGCTTTAATTTGGAAATAGATTCAGATACATTTGTTAAATGTTTAAGATGCAACCACCAAAAAATTGATCATGATAAAGATGCTAAAATTGATAAAATGAAATGCCTAATCGAAAATTGTAACTGTAAAAAATTTAAACCAGATAGAAAATATTACCGATCAAGTAAAAAATAAATCAGAGATAACCAAAAAAATATTTTAAAACCTTATTTAGTTTTTCTTTAGTAAAAATCCAAAATATATTTTTGAATCAGTAATTAGGAAATAAAGATATTTTATTAATAGTGCGAAACAGTGTTATCAAATAATTCGTTATGTAGGTCCAAATTCTGAGACAATGAAAATGAAAATAGCTATTTGAACAAAAAAAACAAAAGTTAAATTAATTAGAACATTATGAAGTTGATGATTCTGACTTTGATTTAGTTATATGGGGATTAACATTAATATTAACATTAGATCTTTTCTTGTGTGGAAGTATTGTTTTAACCTGTGGGTAACTTATTTATACTCTCATAATTCTTAGTAGTAAATATATTTCCTGCATATAAATAACCTCAACAATTAGTTCCTTTCTTCATTCATATACAAAAAACCTTTCCTGAAACTATTAGTATATTAACACCTTTATAACAAAATAACTTATCGACATCTTTATTTCATTCCAAAGATCAGATATAGAGTTACCTTTCAAGTTTTTCCTTCTCCCACTTTGTATAAATACTAACCTCTACTCTTTTCGCTAATATCATCAGGACATCTGGACCATTTATTGTATCCTTACGATTAACGGGTTAATGATATACTCTTTTGCAATTCCCGTCAAATTTCCATATTTTGAGTCCTTTTAGCTCGTCAGGCGAGTTAGACTGGTAAATAACCATTTTCTTTTGCCGAATCATGATTCCTGATCCAAATAGTTCAAAAAAATAACAAAAAAACATTTCATGAATTGCAAATAATTATTGTTGTTCTAAGCGAATTATGAAATTTAAATTTCTATGGAATCAATGTCAATCTTCCAGTTAATTTCAGAATATCCGCATAACAGATTATATAAAATTCTTTTAAGTTATTTAGAGACTATTAATAAAGACATTTATGTATTTTCTATTTTTTTATATCCTTCGTAAACTCATTTTATAAAAATGATATATCCTTTATATTTATATATATGGATATGGATGAAACTTATACCAAAATTGATTTAGGTTTGCGAGATCTTGCTATTGGTAAACGAATTTATCACTATAAAAAAATAAAGTCAACCCAGGAACTTGCTATTTCATTAGCTGAAACCAATATTAATAATGAACAAGGAACAGTCATAATAGCTGATGAACAAGATGAAGGAATAGGTCGGGGTAAAAAAAAATGGGTTTCCCCACTCGGCGGATTATGGATGTCTTTAATTATTAACCCAAGAATAAAATTTGCTAAAATCAACTTGATTTCTGTAATTTCAGCAATTTCGGTTTCTGAAGTCATAAATGAAATTTCTCAGTTAAAAACCTCTATAAAATGGCCTAATGATATTTTAATAGATGAGAAAAAAATTGCTGGAATTTTAATAGATACTAGTATTAATCATAGTAAAAATGATTATATCGTAATTGGTATCGGAATTAATATCGATGTTGATATATCAAAAATTAATTTATCCGTTTCTTCTAACAATATATTACCAAGGAAAGTAACATCTATACATAACGAAATTAAAGGAAAAAATATTGATCGTTTCTTTCTAATGAAACAATTATTAGGAAAAATAGAATTTTATTTGTCCTTACTAGAATACGATAAGAATCATAAAAAAATTATCCGAATTTACAAAAACCTCATCAATACATTAGGAAAAAGAATAATTGTTTACCAAGAAGGTTTAAAAAAATATAGTGGGATTGTAAAGGATATAGATAACTCTGGGGGGCTAATCCTCGAACGAGATGATAAGTTATTAGAAATAATATATTATGGAGAAATTACTATTAGGGAAGAATATGACAAATGAAAGTAAATTTTTCTTATTTATTGTGCGACATAAATTCTGTAGCGCCATTTCCTATTCTCACTAACAGATTTGTTGAAAAAAATCAATAATTATTATAATTTCAATTCTTTAAATAACTTCAGCTAAATTCTTAATTGATCGTTAATTTTATTATAAAAGACAATAGTTCTAAATTGAACGTCATTTCTTACAAATGATCGCAATATCATTAACATTTGTTCCCGTTCGGCCAGTAATGATATGAGATTTGACTTTTTTTAGTAAAGTTTCGGTGTCATGAGAATTCAATACAGAATTTACATTGATTTTTGCTCGCTTTATATAATCTAAGGTTGAAGGAGATACTAAACCTCCTGCACATTCAGAATTGCCATCTATTCCGTCTGTTCCACAACAGATTATAGTGAAGTCATCTAAGTTTTGAATATCTTGAAGATAATTAATAGAAGAAACTATTGCTTCTTGATTTCTTCCTCCTTTTCCATCAACCTTATTGTTCAAATTCTCATTTGTAGTCAAATTCACCACGGTTTCTCCTCCCATTACGTATGCAAAGGAATCCGTTCCTTCTTTTTTGTTAAAAGATGTTGTCCGACATAATTTAAGCAATTCAGCTAATTTTTTTCCAAATACCTTCGCTTCAGAATTGATATTGGATCCTAAATACCTTGTTTTTATTCCAAAGTTTATTAATTCTTTCATTGCACTTTTACAAGCAATTTCATTATTTCCAATCAGAATATTACTTACATTTTCGTAAAGTTTATCATCAATAGAGGGGGTATCTTCAATAATCCCTTTATTACCGCTTTCTAATACTTTCTTGACATTTAAAATATCTATTGCATTTTCATAGTTATTTTTATTCCATATACCATATTTTTCCAATATCCCAATAGAATTTGCAAATGTTGAATTATCTCCAACTGTAGGTCCGGAGCCGATAATACTTAAGTCATCCCCCACAACATCTGATAAAATGAGAGTAATTATCTTAGCTTTCTCATTGACATATTTTGGAAGCCTGCCTCCTTTGATTTTTGATAAATGTTTTCTAACTATATTAATTTCATTTATAGACGCTCCACACTTTAGTAATAGTCTGGTAATTTCTTGTTTAGATTTAAGCTCTAATCCATCTAACGGATAACATAATAATGAAGAGGATCCTCCCGATATAAGCACGAATACTAAAGATTTACTTTGAATTTTTTTTAGTAGATCAATTATCTGTTTGGTTCCACGTATACTATTTTCGTCTGGAATAGGATGTCCAGCTTCTATTACTATTAGTTTCTCAGGCAATACCTTTTCGTTATACGGTATAGTTATCGCTCCAGAGGAAATTTCTATATCTAAAGTATCCATTAAAGATCTAGCCATTCGGGCTGTTGCCTTTCCTGCTCCAAAAATATGAAATGATTCGTACTCTCTTAAATCAAAATTATACTTTATCTCATTTACGTCTCTAACGACCAATAATTTATTATCTTTGACATTGATGGCTCTATTTATTAACACGACTGGATCAACTGATTTCATGGCCTTTTTCAATGCAGACATAGACATATTAAAGGAGGAAAATTGAGCATGATGTTGAAATAATTCTTTTTCATTTAGTATACCTTGCATTCAATAATAAAGAATAGTCGATATATTTTATCATACTGAATTGCTAATCCATATTTACTGAGTTGTAGATGTAACTAATAAGATCTAAATTAGAAAATCAAATACCAATTTTTAATTTTAAATTATATTTTTTTACTATATGCTTAATAACAAGATTTTCGATTTTTCCAGATCAATATCGATTATTCCGCTTACCTGC
>JAICHH010000013.1 GCA_025922715.1 Nitrososphaeraceae archaeon | reverse complement strand
TTTATCTTGTCTAACTCTTAAGGCTTCAATAAATCCATTAATTCCATCTCCTGGTATACCAAAAACCACATCAACCTTCCAATCAATTAATGCTTCAGCCACAATATCAGCTGTTTTTAGATCCTTGTATTCACCATTCATGATTGATAATAAATGTTAATAATAGTATTTAACAAAATTTTTCTTTTTATTAAGCATTAGAAGCCAGAGATAATGAACTTTTGCATAATTTTTTAATCTTTAATTTATTTGGAAAATCAAATAAAAATAATAGAGTTGAATATCAGTTTATCCATTTCATTATAATGTACCATACACTAGTATTAAAATAAAAAAAAGGTTAAAGTATTAGTAAGTTAAGAACAGCAAAAATAATTACCATATTAAATAAATGCAGAGAAATATTACTGTAACAATTTAGATGTGAAAATATAAAATAATAAGAGAAAAGAATAATATTACTTTTTGGTTTTAATGTTGGTTGTGTGGTAACCTTATCTTGGAGTTACATATCATCGGACTGAATTAAAGTTAAAGTTGACATTAATCTATCAATATTTTGAATATCATTTTGTAATTTTTCTTTTAAATCATCTATTGTGTCGAATATTATTTCTACAACCAGATCATATGGACCATTAATTATATCTACATTTACAACATAGTCCATTTTTTCTAGAATATTAGCAATCTGGAATCTATATTCTGGATCACAAATAATCAAAAGATATCCTCTTAGCATGTAAATAAATAGTTATTAAATATATAAAAGCAATGGTAGAATTTTTACATCTTAATTCCAAGGAAAAGAATAAGTTTAAAAAGCAGATAAAAAAGCAATTTGTAATACAACTTGGAAATTACAATTATAATGAATAGTTTATTTCAACATTATTCATCCTATGATTTTCCTAATATTTAATTTAAAATGTAACACCATATGAAGGAAAAGTAAGAGTACAAATAAAAATTAGATCTCAATTCAGATAACAATTGAGGATTAATCTAAAGAAGATGAAAAGATCAATAATTAGTTTTTTTAGAATATAGAGAAAACTTAGAAACAACGTCATTCATAATTTTTAATTATTTTATACATATGCCCAGTAGAGAAATTAAGCTTAGAGATTTGTGAATTATATACTCTACATTTAATTTTCAGTCCAAATTTCTCTCCTCACAATGTTTAATAATTAGAGATGAAAATAAAGTATGGTATAAAAAAAATTCATTACTGGCTTGCTTGGGTATAGATACCATATTAAGGTATTGCCGGAGGAAATACAGTCTATTACAATCTTTTGATCCTCTTGAGTTGTAAGATTACCTCAACATTACTTTCCATTTCTACCATCGTTTATTACTTTCTCAACTTGTTCCTCTAATTGCTAGGATGGGGCCAAACTTATTTCTTCTAAAAGTTCTTCTTCTATTTTGATTAAGTTCTGACCTACAATAGAAGATACAATTTTTGTAGAATTATCAACGTTCCCTAATGTTCTTTGTCTAAATACCAGAATATAAGTTTTATTTCTGTATTTAAATTTTCATTGCTATTTAGTGTTTCAAGTGATGATGTATTATTTTGTGCATTGGCTTGTTGTATTGTTATGTAAGTATTACTTACAAGATATAATGATAAGCCTAGAGCTAAAAATAGGTTATCAAATACTTCATTTAATTAAAATCTATAGGGTAGTATTAAAGGTTTGAATTAATAAATGGGTATAATGCTAGTGAATGATAAGAATAGACCATTTATAACATCTATCATTTTGTACATGAACCGATTTATTTTCTGGACTGGGTATACGATCTTCCATAATATGTATCCTATACATATATAAAATATGGAAAAAATCATCTCTATAAGTATATATATTAAAAGTTACGGTTTTTTAACTTTGAGTATTGATTATTAATTCAAAGTTAGTAACTTTACATTAGATTATCTATATAATGATATAACCATCACCGTCAGGATATCTATTTTTGCCTACCTCATTGTTAATCTATTGAATAAGACTATAACGTTACCTCTCAAAATCTCATAATACAAGAGGTAGAATAAAAAAAATACAATATATCTATAACTATATTAACTAGTAATTCAAATTTCTAGTATGAAATTCACGTACTTCACGATGGTATTGTTATATTCCTTGACATTATCTCTTCTTTCTTTTAACTTGTATTTTCCAATCATCAACGTATTTGCAGAATCCAAGGTTTTAATTTCTTCACATTGTGGTCCAGAGGAAGGAATTAATATCAATATCAATGCAAATGGTTTTTTCCCAAATTCAAATGTTTCTTGGGTAATGTTTGACCCCCAATTAAATCCTCTTCATAATGGATATTTTGCAACTAATAGTACTGGTGGATTTAATGAAGATACTTTTGCAGAACCTAGTCTCCCTGGTGAGCATACCTTAGTTTTCTTTGATGATTCAAATCTTAATTATAGGATGGATAATGAAAAAAATACTTATCCGGTACCTATAATAAACAAGTGTCCATTAGAAGAACACTAAACATTAAGACAAATTCAAATAATCCAATAAATCTAATTTTTCTGTGAATTCAATTAATTGTATTTTATTTTTTGTAAAATATCTTAAACTTTTTATTAGATCTATAATACTTGTAATTATAAGGAATAAATGATATTATAGATTCTTTAGTTCTTGTTCTACTTTCTTCATAAATAAGAGAACTTCAATTCAGACGTAATGAATTGTAAGTATACATGTGGATATGGTACTCTAATTACAATATTTTCATTTCTTGTCTTGGTAAATATCAATATCAATAATATTGATGTAATCCATGCACAGACAACTATTCCTGACTTTAACATCGCTGCAGCAGGCGACTGGGGTTGTAACTCTAATACTGATAAGACCGTTAATTCTATCAAAACTCAAAATCCCGAACTTATATTGGGATTAGGAGATTATTCTTACGAGTCATCAGCTGATTGTTGGCTTGATGCGCTTGAACCTATCTATGATCTACAAAATAATCCTAATGCTAATAATATGCAAATAAGTATAGGTAATCACGAAAATAGTGGTTCCGAAGATTTGAATACTTATCTAAATGCGTTTTCTCTCACCAGACAATTTGGCCAAGTCTATTCTTTTAACATTCATAACGTTCACTTTTTATCTATGGCAACTGAAATTTCATATAGCTCAGGTTCTTCCCAAAACGTGTTTGTAAAAAATGATTTAGCTGCTGCCGCTGCAAATCCCAATATAGATTGGATTATTGTTTATTTTCATAAACCAATGTATTCTTCTCCAAATAGTTGTTCTTCATGTTCTGGGGAATCAAGTCTTAGAGATATTTATCATCCTATTTTTGATCAATATGGTGTAGACATTGTATTAGAAGGACATACTCACGATTATCAAAGATCTTTTCCTATAAAATTTAATCCAAACAGTAAATCAAATCCTACAATTACAGACACTAATAGGAATAATTACATTGATCCTGACGGTCAAATATATGCTATTGTAGGTACTGGAGGGGTAAACTTTCACTCTCTGAGTAGTCAAAAATCGTTTATGGCATTTCAACAAGCAAATAGATTTGGACACTTAAATATAGATATCCAAAATAATGGAACAAATCTTGTTGGAAAATTTATCAGCAATGAAGGGGGAATAATGGACCAGTTTACTATTAACAAATCAACATCACCATCCCCATCACCACCTCCAGCTCCTCTATATCATTATGAACCGTTTCATCCAGTAAATGACGAATCTGATGCAATAACACAATCAGATGCTAAAAATCTAAAACTTACAAAATTCACTGTTGCAGCATGGTTTAATACCGCTACTAACTTTGGTGATAATGGTATGATTATAAATAAAGGGGGAATTGGCTCAGACTCCTCTGGCAAGAATATGAATTATGGAATATGGATGACATCATCTGAACAATTACGTGGAGGTTTTGAAACCTCCAGTGGGTCAGACAGATTTGCTACATCCTTAAATACATTTAATGACGGGAAATGGCATCACGGCGTTGTAACTTTTGATAATTCTAAGGTAGTGCTCTACGTAGATGGTGTTCAAGTTGCAATACGATCTACAACTAGCACTCCTGAAACGAATGGAACTCCTCTTAGAATTGGGTCTGATTCTAGGAATATAGATGATCATATATTTATCGGTAGTATAGATGAAGTGGGAGTATGGAATAGAGTTCTAAATTCTGATGAACTTACTAGATTGATGAAAGAAGGTGTATTTCCAACAGATGGAAGAGTGTATATTAACCAATTTAATAATGGATGACACCCCCCACACCATCACCTTGTTAAACCAACTTCATTTTTTTAATACAATAGGAACATCAATTTTTAAGGAAGAGTCAAAACTCACATAATCTGGTTTTTGTAGCTAAATGGTGAAATAAGATGAGCGGTAAATGTTCGCTGGATTCACATTTAAGAATCTATCTCTACTATAACTAACTATAGTTAGTTAATTAGGTGCTTTTTTTACGGGATTATCACTATCATAAATATACATTTTCTAATCCTTCAAAAACATTTTGTAACCAAAAGGATACAACCACAATAACCACTATTGCATATTACCTAACCTGATTGAACATAGAAGGCAATAAAATAAGATTCATTGGTAATGTAACCATGGAAGAAGTTATAATAATTCATAGAAATCAAAGTCTATATCTAGTAATCTTCATCTTCAGCTCAACAATCCATTTCAGGAATACTGCAATGCCATTTAAGCCAATGACGTTGCAGAGTTAGTTGACAGTAAATATAGAAATATTAGATTAAAAAATAGGTGAAGCAAGTAGATGGTGAATATATATTAAAAACTCTCGGAAGTATATTATTATTAGTATAAATTAATTATAAAAGACTAATCTTTAATATTACGTATTTAGAAATTTGTTCAGATATCATATTCTTTCCCTATTTTTATTGCTGCATCTATATCCTTTCTTAATAACTCATCCTCTTTTCCAATATAATCTATTCTTAAAGTATCAGCAATTGATTCTAATTTCTCGCGAGTTAGTTTATTTGCATTTTTAAGGTTATCGACTCCTTTTTTGCATGTAAACATGCTTTCTCAAACTCAGATTTTGCTTTACCAAACGATCTAACTAATTCAGGATTTTTTTTAGCACCAAAAATAATTACTAGTGTAATTACTATTATAAATATAAATTCAAAATCTCAGGGAATTAACATTGAATAATAAGCGATGCATATATTTTAGAAATATTATAAATATATATTCTTTTATCTTGTTAAATAAAAATTTAACACTTTCCAAAGTTAATCTACCGTTATTCTCCATCATATTAATAAACATGACAATAGCTCAGTTAAATAATTTCATTTTATGTAAGTAATAGATTAATACTTTCAAGTCGGCAAAAAAAAATTCTCTACGAATAATAACATCTAAATTCTAATCAATAAATTCAAAATGATTTATCAAACAATTTGTAAAAATAATAATTAACAACAGCAATTAACAACATCCATATAAAATAATTTATCTCGTTTATATTAAAGAATAGTTTGTAGCATTATTTTTATATTTTTTTCCAATTATTGTAATACATCCAGCAAACAAATCAGGAATGATTATTACGAATATTTGAGATAACGTGAACGTGTTCTAATAGACATAGATTTCATCAAATCATCCAACAAGGCAATCAAAAATATGAATAAAGAAAGTTGGCCTACAATTCCTGTATTCTTATAATTACATACAGTTTTTAACATTCTTAAAGATCGATTTCAAGATTTCATATCGTACTGTTCAGGGAATAGTACGTGGATTATCTGAGAATTTAAAAATTAAAGAGATACACGTTACACCGATAAAAATAATAAATCTAAAAATAAAACAATCTGTTGGGAATATAGATTTTGAAGATGATGACCTATAAGACTTATTGTTGATTCAGCAAGTCTCACAATTTCAAAGGAAGCTGATTATATATAAAACAAATGGAAACGTGAAAAGAAGATTAAAAAAATGAGTTAGGCAAACCAAAAGACTGTCCATAGAGAAGAGATAAGGTCCTACTGATCAGATATTTGTATCAAGTGCAATATATTAAATATTAATAAAGTCATTTAAAATTATGGATAATGAAAATATAGAAACCTTAAATTGGTCTTCTTGGTTTAATTTTGATAAAGAAACTATCACTAAGATGCCAGAATCAGAAGGTGTCTATAAAATGCATGCAAGTATGAAAATTCTCTTTATTGGAAGCAGTTATAATTTAAGAAAATCATTATTAGAGTCATTATCAGATTCTTGTTTAAATAAGGCGACACGATTTAGCTATACTATTACACACTCATCAGATAAAATTCAGGAACGTCTTTTAAACGAATATCGCATGAAACATAGTGGTAGATTGCCATCATGTATGGAATCTTAAATTTAAACTAAATTATCTTTTGGATTGTACACCAAAGGAATAAAAAACTGAAAAATACTCTTTAACTCATATAAAGATGTCAGTGAGTGAGTGAATATTAAACCTAACCTTGAAAAATAATAAGTTTATCTTCTGACACATGTTGGTGTAATATGTGAACAACTTCCTATATTCTATGATAACTTTATAAGACAAAAATTTATTTGATGGTATAATATTACCATCAATTGTTTAACAAATTCGCATGTTAAAAGTCGAGAAATAATTAGTAATTTTATTATGTCCGTGTTGCAATAAGTTGCTCTTAAATGATATATACAAAGAAAAAACTCTATGGTTTTGCTATTATAATTGGAATTGCATTAATTATTGGATTTTCCAAAGGTATTTCATATTCCTATGCTTTTTCTGAAAAAGATAGCAATGAAAAAATAACAACAATTACAACAGCAACAGACAAACTACAAGCTAATCTAAATAATTCTAACATACGCGATTTAAAAATTATATTTGTAACAGATGGGCTCTTTAGTGACGCAGGTTGGGGTGCATTTGGATACAATGCGGCACGGGCAATCGAGAGCAAATATGGTTACAATCTAGATTTTAAAGAAAATGTTGCTATTCCAGATATCGAAGCTACATTAACCGAATATGCAAAAGGCGGTTATGATGTAATCATTGCTCATGGATTTGAATGGGGTAAACCCGCTATAAAAGTAGGTAAAAACTATCCTGATACAAAGTTTATAATATTTACAGGACTAGTTAATGCTACTAATGTAGCCTCGATCTTTCCAATGCAACATGAAGGAACATATCTTTTGGGTGCACTTGCAGCAATGATGTCAAAAACCGGAATTATTGGATTTGTGGGAGGGGAAAAATATCCTAATTTAATTAATATCTTTGAAGGCTACAAGCAGGGAGCTATAGAGACTAATCCAAATACAAGAATATTGTCAACTTATTTAGATGAGTGGGATAGCCCAGAAAAAGGAAAAGAGGCTGCGCTATCTCAAATAAATTCAGGTGCTGACTTTTTATTACAAGTAGCAGATACGTCTGGCTCAGGAGTTATAGAAGCTGCTAAAGAAAAAAAAATATTTGCATTTGGTTCTGTCTCTGATCAGTATAAACTCGCTCCAAATACTATTCTTACATCTTTTGTATTGGATAAAGAAAAGGCATTTGATCAAGCTATTAAAATGATTCAAAATAGTAACTTTACTGGAAAAATATTCAAACCTGGCTTAGAGCCGTATAAGGGAGCACCTGGTGACGGCATAGTCTATATAGCACCATTTTATGGGTTAGAGAATAAGGTTCCCCAAGACGTAAAGACTAAACTTAATACTCTTAAAGAGGGTATAATTAGCAAAAAAATTCTAATACCAGAGAGATATGAAATATCAGAGTTTAATAGTAAACAGTAAAAAAAGGGATTTAAAAGACTATCTATAAATATTATTTAGTGGAGGCGTAATACGAAATATCAAATGAGAGCGATTTCTTTTCTAGAAAGAGAAAGGAACTAGGCATTATATCAGTAATAGCAATAATAATTTCTTCGTTTGGATTATTTTTTTATCAACAGAATATAACAGAACAAAATATTAAGCAAAGCATATTTAACGAGCATAAAGAGCGTCAGATAGAATCTACACAAATTATTTCGCAGCACATTGGATCAGATCTAAAGTTGATTAGGTCAATCCTCCAGGGAATCGCAGAGTCTCCTCGTTTTCAACAAGGTGAATTATATGGAGATAACATCCTACAAATTGCGGAAGATAAATTTTCTCAAGTTAATGATGTTACCAAAGTAGATGGGCTGTTTATTGTTGATGAAGATAACATAATGACAACTCATATAGTTTCGGAAGGAAACAGAAGTTTTGTTAATATAGATATGTCGTTTAGGAATTATATAAGCGAAACAAGGGATACATTACAACCAGTTTTTTCTGAGGGATTTACAGGGATTGATGGTACTTTTAGGATTGCATTAACCGTTCCAATAATAAATAGTGATAGTGGAGAATATATAGGAATAGTAGGAGTAACAATACCCACTGAACCTTTTTTCTCTTTATACGGAAACATTCATGATATTAATTCTCAATTCTTAGTTATATACGACAAGAAAGGAACGTTACTTGCTGTAGGTGCAGATGAATCTCTATTGGGACTCAACTTTTTTGAAGATGTAGTGCAAACTTTTATTAACCATAATCAGATCTTAACAAATCTTACACAAAATCTTTTAAAAGGTATTTCAGGCAGTGCAATATATGATTATGGAAGAGGTGAAAGAATCACCACCAATTATCCTGTATTCATCAATGATAAAACTCCATATTTTATCCAGATAGTGACTCCTACCGGTACAATTTATTCAGAAATTAACAACGTCTTGTTTGGAGAGAAATTACAAATGTTTACTTTAATTGGAGGTACAGTTGCAGCAATCACTACTCTAATAATGTTTCTAATAAAATGGAATATAGTACTTGATAATCAAGTCAAGAAGAGAACAAAGGAATTACGAGAATCAAATAGACAACTTACATTATCAAATCAAGAAATTGCACAGGCCAATGAAGAATTAAAAGTTCATGATAAATTGCAAAGGGAATTTATCAATGTCGCAAGCCATGAGATAAAGACACCTATTCAAGCTATACTGACATTTTCACAGCTATTGCAAAAATATCCAGAAAGACAAACAGAATTCACGCCAGCAATAAGTCGAAACTCTCTTAGACTCCAAAGACTTTCTAACGATATTTTAGATGTTGCTAAAATAGAAAGCCGGTCATTAAAATTAAACAAGGAAATATTCGATCTCAATCAAGTAATATCAAATATTATCGAGGATCATAAATCTATTATTTTAAAGAAAAATAACAAAGTCAAGTTACTTTTTTATCCATCTAAAGAAATTTTATTAGTAGAAGCCGATAAAGAAAGAATTGTAGGCGTAATCTCTAACCTTCTAAGTAACGCTATTAAATTTTCTAAAGAAGGGGAAATATTTGTTTCTACTGAAATGAAAGATAATAATAATAATAATAATAATTTCCATGCCCTAGTGACAGTCAAGGATACTGGCGAGGGAATAGATCCAGAAATATTACCTAAAATATTTTCAAAGTTTATTACAAAATCTTTTGAAGGCTTAGGTTTAGGATTGTATATCTCTAAAAATATTGTAGAAGCTCATGGTGGTAAGATATGGGCTGAAAATAATAATAAGAATGGTAATCATGGAGCTATCTTTTACTTTACTTTACCGTTAATCAATAATGTTAAGTCATCAAATAACAGTATAGATAAATAATGAAGAATGGATTATTAAAATTAATAAAATAATGAGCGAAAATAAAAATATTTTGCTCGTAGATGATGAGACTGATATAGCTTTGGCTTTTAGTCTCGGATTAGAATCTTATGGTTTTTTAGTTGATGCATATACAAGTTCAATTAAAGCATTAGCTAATTTCAAGTCAGATTTTTACAAATTGGCACTTTTAGATATAAAAATACCAGAAATGGATGGTATTGCATTATATGAAAAAATTAGGGAGAAAGATAAAAAAATCAAGATATGTTTTATATCTGCATATGATGTAGATTATCATATAGTTAAAGAATATTCCGAGTGTATTATTAAAAAACCAATAACAATAGAAGACTTGGTAAAAAAAATAAATACAGAGATGCAAGAAAAGGATTAGATTCAGGCAGGATTCTGAATTAAAATATTGACCTTTTGATAATTATTATCACTTCAAATTAATGAATGAAATTATATTGTAGCACTATAAATAAGGCAAATATTTAAAAAAATTTTCTCATTTTAGTTTGAAATATGTTACTTATGCTAAAGTTATAAATCTAAACAACAAATCTTAAATAATATAACAACTTACTATCGCCAAATTTAATTTGTTAAAAAATCCAGATTGTATTAAATGAGGTTTGACATTGTAATAAAACTTTTAATTAATGAAATAGTAAATAAAGTATAATTATGTTATTATTAAGAAGAATAGTAATTATAATCTGAAAAGTAGCCCATTTCATTCCTAATATTTTGGAAATAGTATAATATATGAGAAATTAATCTCATACAGAAGAAATAAATCATTGTTTCAATTTGCTAGAAAAGATAGGAGGTTTTAATTGAAAAAATATATTAAAAACAGTATCTTTAATCTACAGGAAATTAAATAGATCTAAATTGGTTTAAAAATAAGTTAACAAGATTTTTGTGATCCAATAATTCTTTCTTAAAGACTGTAGAAAGTTTTAACAGAGAAGTGCATAAACATAACTCTAAAATAAGCTAGCATGAGTTATTATCATATGTCACAAACTGAATGGTTTACGACTTATTTACAATACGAAAATCTTAAAGATATGTTAAGTGTTATACTTTATACATCACAGTCCTTTATGACTATAACTCCTTTACTTTATTATATAACATATCAAAATAAAGAAATACTGTTTATTCATACAGGAATAGTTGGAGGGATTGTTTCTCATTATTATATTATTGAGGAAAAACCAAGTAAGAAATTTGTTGAATTAAATAAAATGACAGGTGAATTCGACTTTGTAGATAATATTGGTAGTAATAGTCACTCAGTTTATGTGCCTATAGTAAGACTAATAAAATCTACACTTAGATTTCCGATAGGACAACGTGGTTGAAGATTAAAGCATAAATACAGTAGAAATTTCATAATAATTGTTCGTATATTATACTTTTATTACTTAACATACAAAAAGATATACATAGGAATATAAAAGTAACACTGGTCCCCACCGTATTCCTCGAATTCTGAATAATTTTAATTTATTTTGTTATTATTTGTTGAATAACTTATATCAAGAAATTTGTTATTATTGTTATTATAAAATTTTATTAAAATAATAAAAATTATATATTTTTAAAAATATTTATTTTATCAATTCGTTGGTATTCTTAGAAATATATTTTCATTTTGGCAAATTTATACAAATTGATTTTCAGAGAACGTATGATAAAAGCCCTTAACACAGCAAAATATATTTATATTTTCAGAGGATAAAGATTTAAACGAAATTGTTTAGTAGCGTTAATATATAATATTGTATTATAGGTACTATGGACCAAGGCGAACCTGGCGTAGACTACGATGATACCAATTTAAATCCTCTAATATGTGACTTGTGTAAACAGACCTTTGATAGTTTAGATAAATTAGGTGAGCACCAGAAAAAAGAACATAATATGTAAATGAGTTATCTTTTATTTCCTACTATCTTCTTTTTTGTTTCTAAGGACAAAGTCTACATATTTTTTAATACCTTTTCATCAAATTCTATTGGTATATTTGTTTCTCTTTCTAAACTATCTTTGCATTGAGTAATTTCTTTGACAGTTTTTTCAATTTCCATTTCAGGGTGTCCAATTAATCTTAAAAGTTTTGATTCTCTTGCATGTTTGTAGTTAGATTTAAACAACTTATCATTAGCTTAGCCAGCAAATGACTAATTTAAGTGAATAGAGATGAATGGCTCTTATCAAGAGGAGCTAAATTTAGAATTGACTTAAATGTTTAATCGCTATCTAGAGGATTCGAAAATCCTCCTTTACTGTTATAAATACAATATGTGTATTTGTTCTTTCTACATATGGCATTGATAAATCTTTTTTTACAAAATTGCTTAGGTCTTTTCTATTTTTAAACTTGGCAACAATTATCATGTCAGTTAACCCAGTAATATCATAAATTGCACATACATTTTGGTATTTTGATATGATCTTTTCTACTTCAACCACTTTATTTTTAACGGCAGTAACTTCAATTATTGCTGTTAAATCATATCCTAATTTTTCATGATCTAGTAATGCTGAATATGATTTGATGATGCTATTATTTTCAAGCTTTTCTACCCTCGAAAGAACAGTAGGTGGAGAAACTCCAATTTGTTCAGCTATTCCCCGATATGATAACCTGGCATCAGAAATTAATTTTTTAAGTATTTTTAGATCTAATTCATCCACAGAAATAGTAGCCATTATTATTTTATCGCCTTAGGTCATACCTAACAAATACATGACAAATAAAAAGTATTTAAGAATTGTGGTTGTCATTTATTAAGCAAAATATAAATTTACTATTGTACATAAAATTGATTTTATCTATTGTTAATTAAAATACTATAATAAAATTTTCCAAGTATATACTTGGCTGAAAAGGAATAAAAATTCTAATAACAATTCACTAAAAAATTTTTATATATTTTTTATCTTTTATGTATACATATATATTGTGTTCCAAAAAATACGATTATATTTTTACGTATATATTGTGAATATTTTTTAATGTATGTTAATAAATTACTGATTCTATTTGTCATTTGTTAATTAAATAGATGATCTACTTTATATTTTAGTACATCAACAATATTATATGCAGATAGCTAAAACAGATTTAGATCAAAATAAAAAACAGATTGAAATATTAAATGAAATAGAACAAGCAAAGATAAAATGGATTAGATTGAATTTTTGTGATCCATTTGGTTTCTTACAACAAATAAGTGTCCACAGCGATGAAATAACAGAAGAAGCGTTCAGGAATGGTATTCCTAGACTAGATGGAAGTTCTATTAAAGGCTTCAAAGAAATACAAGAATCAGACATGATACTAAAACCAGATCCATCTACTTTTGCTATTTTGCCAGATTATTTTGATAAAGATCATCACAATAAAGGTAACACATATGCATCAAAGGGTGCTCGCATGTTTGTTGATATATATGAAGGTTTTAATGGTACACGTTACTCAAGAGATCCTAGGTTTATTGCACAGAAGGCTGATCAAATTGCAAAGGATAAAGGTTTTGAGAAAAGCTATTGGGGTCCAGAATTAGAATTTTTTGTATTTAACAAAATAACATTGTTGCCAACTCCAATGTCAGCAGTTAATTGCTCTGGTGGTACTGGATATTCTATTGAATCTGCAGAGGCTCCATGGGGAAATGGCAATGGAAGTGGTGGTGGATACACGATTCCTTTTAGAAGTGGATATTTTCCTGCTCCACCTGCAGATAGTTTAACAGATTTTAGGGATGAAGTATCTGATACATTACATCAACATTTTGGCATAAAGGTCGAAGCCCATCACCACGAAGTAGCTACTGCTGGACAATGTGAAATACAAATGTCATTTGATCAGCTTGTTCCTATGGCTGATCAAGTAGTTACATACAAAAAAACAGTAAAGGAAACTGCTGCAAAACGTGGAATGATTGCAAATTTTATGCCAAAACCTGTTGCACTCGATAACGGATCTGGGATGCATGTTAGTCAAAGTCTGTGGGCAAGGAATAAAAATCAAGACGTAAACTTGTTTTATGATGCGGCAGACGAATATGCAGAGTTGAGTCAAACAGCACTTTACTATATTGGAGGATTGATAGAACATGCTGAGGCACTATGTGCTTTAACAAATCCTACAACGAATTCCTATAGAAGGTTAGTGCCAGGATATGAGGCTCCAATAAATGTTGCATGGAGCAAGATGAACAGATCAGTGAGTATCAGGATTCCCGCTCATTTTAGGAAAATGAAAAGAAGAAAGAGGATAGAGTACAGAACACCTGATCCTAGCTCAAATATCTATCTTGTTGAGGCAGCATTGTTGCTGGCAGGTATAGATGGTATCACTAAAAAAACTTCTACACCTGATCCTGTAGATGAAGATATCTATAAACTCTCCGAACAGAAAAAAAAGGAATATGGAATCAAAAAATTACCCACATCTTTACAAGATGCTATAGAGTCATTAGAATCCGACACAGAATTTTTAAAATCGGCATTTACAAATGATTTTATCGATATGTATTGCGATATTAAAAAAGATGAACATGCAAAAGTTGCCTCAATTCCATCTCCAAGAGAATTCTACATGTATGGAAATGTCTGATAATTGTTATATTTCTAAAGTTGGATAACCATCACCATGCCTTATTCAAAAGATATATTGGAACTTAAAAGACATCTTCTAAGAGCAGCTGAATCATCGAATAGCTATTTTGATCTAAATAAACTGATAGTTGACGTAAGAAAAGTAAACGACTCAGAAATTCCATATTCAGGTCTAGGAGCTCGATCTCCAAATGATTATTTTCCTTCTATTAAAATAATTGGATCAAAGCTACGAACTAAAGAAGGTGATTATACCACCTACAATAACATTAACACTATATTCACATTAGGAGGAAGATATTCTAGCAATATCATAACTTCAGACGTACCATTTCTTGTTTCAGGAATGAGCTATGGCTCGTTAAAACTTCCTGCTAAAATAGCCTTGCATCTTGCGTTAAATAGACTTGCTAAAGAGGGGATAAGAGTCATAATGAATACAGGTGAGGGCGGAGCATTACCGTGGGAACTATATGGTTCAGAAGAATCGTGGTCAGATGTTTCTAAGAAAAGACACGAATATATCCTAAGCTATACTGACCGACTATTGAAAGAGCACCACTTAGATTCAATAGATAGGGATAATCTTTTTTGTCGTTTATATCCACTAATTACCCAATATGCATCTGGAAGGTTCTGGAAAGATCCTAGTTATCTCTTGAATGCTGATGGTATAGAAATAAAAATTGGTCAGGGTGCAAAGATAGGTCATGGAGGATTATTACCAGGTCCGAAGGTAACAGACTTGGTTGCTGAAAATAGAGGAATACCATCATATAAAGCAGCGCATTCACCCTCTAGACATCTTGATATTTTGGGACCTGAAGATTTGGTAGCAAAGATTCTGGAGTTACGAGAAATTACTGATTGGCGCACTCCGATAATTGTAAAGGTTGGATGTTCTCGAGTATACGACGATATTGAAATTATCCTAAAGTCATATGCAGATGCGGCATCAATTGATGGTTTTGTTGGAGGTACTGGTGCTGCCCCATGGGAACTTCGAGATATCATTGGAATAAATACAATACCGTCTCTCAAACCTTCAAGAGAAGCAATTGAAAATTATTATTCAACGAATGAAAGAGACGAATTTAGATTAATAGTTCATGGTAGTGTATGGGATTCAGAGAGAATTGCAAAATGTATTGCATTAGGGGCTAATGGTGTTGGTATAGGAACAGGATTTCTTCTTTCAATGGGGTGTACTCTTGTACAAGATTGTTATACAAATGTATGTCCCGCTGGGTTAACTGGGTCATATGAAAAATTGGATATACAGACAAGTGTAAATGGAATAGTAAATTATGTTAAAGGAACATTACTTGAACTCAAAAACATTGCTGGTTCAGTAGGAAGAAAAAGTATTCATGATCTTAGGAGAGAGGATCTAGTTGCAACAGATGAGTTGACTAGCATGATTTGTGGATTGCCATTAGTGGACGGTCGGACTTTTAAAGATCCGGTAAAGGAAATAGTAAAGATGGTGATTGATAAGAGAAGATGTTTGAAGGATCATAAAGTGAATAAAACATTGGAGGACACATCAAATTGAATGATGCTGACAAGTTTATCATTAGAAAAGCTATTTTGGAGCTTGCAAAGACAGGTACTCCACGATTTACTTCAATCGATGATGAGGTTAGAAACCTTTATAATATTAATTCCAAAGCGATAAATCTATGGGATTTTGTAACTGCAATCGGAGCACAACTGTCGAGGCCACCTTATGATCCTTATCGGGAAACCATAAGCCTAGACATATCCATAGGAAGAAAAAGGTCGAGAAAAGTTATTTTGAATATACCTTTGATAATATATGGAAATATTGCAATTCATTATAGTTCTTTAGAATCTGTACATGTTGCCTTAAACCGGCTTGCTGAAAAAGGAAATGTATTAGGGTTAATTTCAGAAATCGAAATCAATACCACAAAAGATAATAAAAGAAAATATCCATTATTCAAAAAAGTACCTTTTGATATAAATGATGGTTTGGAAGATTATAAAAAATCTCATCCAGAAGGATTAATGTTACAATATAAAGACGAAACCTCTCTGAAGATGCTCCAGAATTTTAGAAAAGAATTTGATGGCCCATTATTGGTAGATGTCAGTGAAGTTTTTCCATTGTATATTAAAACAATACTAGAGGAAGGAGCTGATGGAATTATAGTAGATACCGATAAGGTAACAAAAAATGAAAGATACAAAGGAAAACATGCAATAGCAGTGATTCATGATGCAAAGAAGGCTATAAACGACTATTACAAAGGAAGAGAGGAAAATGATGATGATAATGCAATATTGGTAATTGCAGGCGATGTGAACAGTGCAGGTAAGATCGTAAAGGCAGCAGCACTTGGAGCAAATGTCGTAGGATATTCTACAAGTATGTTGATAGCACATTCTAACATGTATTCTGAAAAACCTTCCGATGTCAGTTCGATTGCAGATAATGTTTATCGTCATATGGTAGGAACAAAAGGTGAAATTAAAGGAATTCCTGCTGCTTTGGGATATAGTGATTTTCATAATTTATCTCCTTCTGATTTGCGTACATCAAGTATAGATGCAAGCATACAAGGTGATATTCCCCTTGAAGGAATCGACAGAACTTATAAGGAGATGATCGAGCAGGTTGTTAACGAGTACGTTAGTGAGAAAGGAATAAAACTCAATTCGTCAGAAACTCAAGAAGTTGTTAGATCTATAGTAAGGGAATAAAATATGTGTGGAATATGTGCTGTGATGATGGAAAATCGTAATAAGGATTTTCCTATTGGATGTCTTCTTTATAAAATGATGGAAAGTCAGCAGATAAGGGCTCAGGATAGTACAGGTGTGGCCATCTTTAATAAAGAAACAAACAAAGAGTTTTACAAACTAGATTACTTTAGAAAAAACAATGGGAAGTACAATCCCGTAACAGAAAAAGTACCTCCAGAGAGATTAGATAAAACTTTTTATGAATTAACTCAAGATCCCAATATTGTAATCACAAGTTTTGCAAAAGAAATGAACCTTCTAAAAGATATTGGGCTTGTAAGGGACCTTGATGCAAAATATAAAATAAGGTCAATTCAGGGTACCCATGGCATAGGCCATTTGAGGATAGCCACTAGTAGTAGAGTTACTCCTGATAATGCACATCCATTCAGTACTATAGTGATGCCTGATATAGCAGTAGTACATAATGGCGAAATAACAAACTATTCCAAATTAAGGTCTTCACTTGAACTTCAAGGATATCATTTATTTACTAGATGTGATTCTGAAGTAATTGCCGTATTCATTGCAGATCAGCTTTTGAGACATGGTGATCTAGAAAAGGCAAATTATGAATTAATAAAAAAAGCAGATGGCCCATTTACATATATAGTTGCTACATCCAATTCTCTTGCTTTAGTGAGAGATAAGTTTGGAGCACGAAAAGGTATTTTCGGATATAATCCAGGCAATAGAAACTATCCACCTTTCTGGGCAATGGCTACTGATTTATCTGCTTTGGATTCTGTAGGAGCAACATTTTATGTAGAAACTCCCCAACCTGGAAAACCAAAAATATTTTATAATGAGATGAAAACCAGATCCATACCTAATTAAATCAGGTAACTTAGTTTTTCAAATCAAATTTTTAAGATTACTAATAAAATATTACTATTTGTTCTAAACTCCTGGTGTGTATGTTACACAATTTTTTTATAATTTTATTGTAATATATTTCATTATAATTATTCTAATCTGGAACAAATAAATATAGTATAATACTAGAATGGGGGGGAAAGAATATATCGGCTCTTTATTATACCAATAATATTAAGTTTCCTTAACTTAACTTAATATCATTTTCTAATTTTTAATTTCTATTCTTATGAAATTACCTTTTCTAATTTCTAGAACTTTTAGATTCTGAGTGTTAAATGAGTCTTTAAGATTTGATTAAATTTTTATAGCATTATAGCAGAATCTTGAAATATTGTAATTTGTTATAAGCAAATTGTTTTGTTATTTAAATACATATTATAATGTGAATTTCACAGGTTAACTAATTAAGCAAATGGTTGATTATAATACTATTTTTCATCCTTCCTTTCTTATATCCAATCAAAATCTATTCTCTTACTATTGGTAGGTGGGTCAGGATAAAAAAGGAAGATATCTCCAAGATAATCCAGTATAGGTGATTGTTTTATATTCTATTTATTTTGATATAATAAAAGATATATCTGTAACTTTGCTAAATATTGGAGATATATTGTATATTCTCGATATCGATGAAATAAGATCAGTTGCTGATTCTATAGGTTCTAATACATCAAATCCAGAAGAGCAATTTGAACGACTCAATTTTAGGTTATATAGAAAATATGGGATAAATCTTCCTAAAGGACTAAAAAAGGCTTGTTTAGAAAAATTCAGGGATATTATCAGTTCACCTTTGATATATGAAAGAACCGTAAATTCAATTCTAAAAAGGAAAATAATTGAAGGTGAAAATAAAATTACCATAAAAAATCCTAAAGCCCTTTATAGAATTGGAATTCTCAGTTTCAAAGAACCTGTAAAACTAGATCTAATGGTAGAGGGGAGTGTTGGGAATTTTTTTGCAGCTGGCTGTAATTTTAATGGAACTTGGACAGTAAAAGGTCATGCTGAAAATGGACTGGCTGATAAAGGTTATAGTGGGAAAATTATAGTTGATGGTTTGGCTACAGAACTTGCAGGACAGAACAATCAGGCTACAGAAGATAGTCATGGTGTAGATATTCTTGTCAGAAAGGGATGCATGGAAAGAGCTATGGGTCAAGCCAGAGGAGGGAGCTTGATAACATTTGGAGCAGGATATAATTCAGGTCTGTACATGTCCGGCGGAGTATTACTCAATTTGGGAGCTCCTGGAAACTCCTTTGGTCCAGGAATGGTTGGTGGTACTATTTATTCTCCTAAAGGCACTACTGTTGGCGAAGGAGCAGCAATTCAAGCTATAAGTAATATTGACTATAAAGTTATCTTATCTGTGCTAAAAAAATTTGAAGTCGAATTGGATATAAAAGGTCTAGACAAATTTTCCCCTGAAAATGATACATTGTACATGACAAATAACGGCAACAGCGAAGAATACAAATTTAAAAATTTTATAAAAATTAACTCGGCTGACTAAAAATTATATTTTTACAAAGTTATAAGCAAATTATCATGAGAATGAAATACGATTCTATATGTATATCTGAACTTGATTCATTTCTTTTGCATAAAGTTATTACTCAAACTTCATTATTTTTATCTTCAATGAGATATTATTTACCAAATTTTTTGATAGCGATTAAAATTTTCTATTACATTTATCATTATATATGCAAAAATTAGTCCTTCCTTTTTGTATTGATGAACACTTACCCATAACATGTTGTATATCATGTTCCTTACAGAAAGAATCAAAATTTGACTGCAATTTAGAATGTGAATTATAGAATTGTGAACCATGTTCTGTCAGTATCTGTAATGGTTTTCCATATCATTTGATTGTACGTTTCAATAGATGTATGATCCTGTCTTATGTACCTTCTATACATTTGATAGATGACAATACATACCTACTATGATCATCAAAAATCGATATCAACCATTGTCCTTCACTTTCTATAACTTTTAGGTCAATCTGCAACAATTCATTTGGAAATATACGCTCAAATCCTATGTATTTTCTCTTCTTTCTGGGTATAGCTAGAGGATTATTGTTCAATCCACTTTTGCATAAAATTCTGTATATAGTCATATGCCCAATCTTTATTTTGTATTGATTTGCAAGAGTTCCCTGTATCTTGTGAGGACAGTATTGGTACTTCTTTCTTAACTGTACTACTTTTTGTTCTGTCTTTTTATCTGTTCTATGAATTGTATGTGGTCTTTTAGATCTATCTTTTAGTCCATTCAATCCTCCTTCTTTTTTGTACCTGTTCCAGTATCTGTAGAAATTCATCCTTGATATGTGTACAGTTTTACAAATATCGGTTACTTTCCATCCTTCCAGTTTGCATCTTACACACCATCGTCTTATCTTTTCTAAATCTCGCTTAAACTGCATTCGGTGTAACAACACTCCTTACTCTTATTACCAAGTAAAATAGTGTAACAGATGTTATGGGATAATACAGTTATTAACTATACCCCTATTATGATAATTATGAGTGATAAATCAGAAAGAGAAAAAGATAGTGATGACTCTGAAAGAGAAGAAATGAGGGAGGAGACTCACCACCAAGAGGATGATAAACAAGAAGAGGAAGATGATAAACTTGAAGAAGAACAATACGAAGGTGAATCAAATGCTAACGATTATGATTAAGAGCCTATCCTAAAATTAACCTCCTGTAAATAATAAGGCTATCTGCCAATTCTACAAGACAAAGGCAGTTCTCATCTTTCTTCTCATACCTTGTAAATAATTTCCTGAATTTGTTATGCTATGAATCTATTCTCTCTACTACCATCTTCTTCCGAGATGCTTTTTAGGAAATAATTTTCTTCTTTTCTCTTCTATGACATATATGTGGTATGTATCCTCTTTTGATAATTTCTTGTTCTACTTCCTTAGAATGATATGCTTTATCAAGACATAGATTCTGTTTCTTCT
>JAICHH010000012.1 GCA_025922715.1 Nitrososphaeraceae archaeon | reverse complement strand
TAGACTTCTATGAGAAAATACTGATACCTGTATTATATAAGATAGGTGATCAATGGGAAAATGGAGAAATAGATGTTGCAACAGAACATGTATGTAGTAATGCCGTAAATACTCTAATTGATTTAATTAATCAAAACAATATAAAAAAAATTTCTAAAAGTTATAGAGATACTAAATCAATAGTATTATGTACTCCAGAAGGAGAGCTTCATAGTATAGGTTGTAAAATAATTGAATCGTTATTACTTGAAAAAGGATATGAGGTTTATAATATTACTTCACCTCTTCCAACCAATTCTATTGAATCTTATTTGGATAATACCAATCCAGGTCTAGTACTCATATCTGTCACTTTAGAAGAAAATATCAATTCTACTATTAGACTATTACAAGAAATTCGTAAATCTTTGCAGATATCTGTAATTGTAGGCGGTAATGCAATAAAATCTGCATCAAAATCTCAAATTCAGTTATTAGAAAAATATGATAAAGTTTATCTTGAGTTGGAAAATCTTACTGATATAATAACTAACGTCAAGGTAGTATTATCTAAAAAATAATAATCCATATCTACTTCATGTAATTTTGAAACATTATTTTAATACACTGTTTGATTCTAATAACTGTTAGAGTTCATCCATCTGGAAGGTTTATAATCATTAAATTTATTTAATTTACATTCCATTACAAGTAGTATTGTAATTTCAGTCCTTTTTTAGTAATTATTGTAAGATAAATTTATATATTGTCATGACTATTACATAATGTAAAGTGATAAATATGTGGAAAGAACCAATTAATTTTAGAAAAATATTTGATGATCTTGATAGAGAATTTTCAACAGCAGAAGAAATGCTAAGCAGAATATTTAGGACAATCAGGGAAGGAGATGCACAACCATTGGGAAGTAATTCACCCTATTACTATGGATATCAGATCAGTGTAGGACCTGATGGTAAACCTCATGTTAGAGAGTTTGGAAATGTTAGACCTACAATGAGAGGATTAGTAGAACAAAGCGAAATTAGAAAGCCATTGGTTGATACCAATTTCAATGAAAAAGAGAATACATATGTAATTACAGCTGAAATGCCAGGAGTAACTAAGGAAGATATCAAAGTAAGTGTTTCACAACAAACTGTTACAATAAGAGCAGATCGTGCAGGGAAAAAATATCTTACAGAAATTCCATTCGATGCAGAATTGGATGATACTTCTGCCAAAGCTACATACACAAATGGGATAGTAGAATTAAAAATAAAAACAAAGGACCAACCAAAGCTCAAATCGAAAGAGATAACGGTTGAATAAAATCCTAATTTTTATTTTTAACGTTTAATAGTATATATATTAAGGTGATTTGAAAAATGAATAATTATCCTAATTGTGATAATAACAAATTTACATTAAAAGTTGCAGAAACCTTTTCTAAATTTGTAGGACGAGGAATTGCACTTATTGATCCAAAAATTATTGAAGAATATGATCTTAGAACAGGTGATGTTTTAGAGCTTACTCATGAGAGTACATCTAAAAAAAGTTATGTTTTACTTTGGTCCAGTAACCCAAATGATTACGGTAAGGGATTAATTAGAATTGATGGCTACACAAGAGAAAACATTTCAGTTGGAATAGATGATCAAGTAAATGTACAAAGGGTCAATGTTGAGAAGGCTGAGGAAATTAAAATGTCTCCAATTGAAGATCTTAATATAGTTGGATTAGAAGATTATCTGTCAGAGAAATTAGATGGAAGAGTCGTTGCCAAAGATGATGTAATACTCTTTAATATAATGGGAAAACGTATAGGTTTCATAATAGTATATACAAAACCACAAAATCGAGCATTATTAATAAATTCAGATACTAAATTCAAAATTGGATCTAAATCGAGTATTTCTGTTCAAGATAAAAAGATTGACCGAATTACATATGAGGATATAGGAGGAATCAAAAATGAAGTACAAAAAGTAAGAGAAATGATTGAACTTCCGTTAAGGCATCCGGAGCTTTTTGATAAAATTGGAATAGAGGCACCAAAGGGTGTCCTATTACATGGACCTCCAGGTACGGGTAAGACGTTGCTTGCAAAAGCAGTTGCTAATGAGACAAACGCTAATTTCTATTCTATCGGCGGACCTGAAATAATGAGTAAATTTTATGGAGAAAGCGAAGAAAAGTTAAGAGATATATTCCTACAGGCGCAAGAAAAGGCTCCTAGTATAATATTTATAGATGAAATTGATTCTATAGCACCAAAAAGGGATGAAGTATCTGGTGATGTTGAGAAAAGAATCGTATCTCAACTTTTGACTTTAATGGATGGGCTCAAAGCAAGAGGTAAAGTTGTTGTAATTGCGGCTACGAATAGACCAAATGCAATTGATCCTGCATTGAGGCGACCAGGTAGGTTTGACAGAGAAATAGAAATCGGCATCCCAGACGAAGATGGACGTTACGACATTCTTCAAATTCATACTAGAGGAATGCCATTGGGACAAGATATAGACCTAAAATCTTATGCTAAAGTTACCCACGGATTTGTAGGTGCAGACTTGGAAATGGTGGCGAAAGAAGCTGCAATGAGATCTTTACGTAGAATTATACCTGAAATAAATTTAAAAGAATCAAAAATTCCCATAGATATACTAAATAAAATAAAAATAACTAACCAAGATTTTGATGAGGCTTTAAAAGAGGTTCATCCATCTGCAATGAGGGAAGTTTTAGTGGAAAAACCATATATAGAATGGAAAGATATTGGAGGTCTATATAATGTTAAAGAAGAATTAAAGGAAGCAATAGAATGGCCACTTAAACATGCCGACCTTTTTAGCAAAGCAGCAATAAAACCTCCTAAGGGAATATTATTATATGGACCTCCCGGAACTGGAAAAACATTATTAGCTAAAGCCGTTGCATCAACCTCTGAATCAAATTTTATTAGTATAAAAGGTCCAGAGCTCTTATCAAAATGGGTTGGAGAATCTGAAAAAGGCATACGCGAAATCTTTAGAAAAGCTAGACAGGCAGCACCTTGCGTAATTTTTTTTGATGAAATAGACGCTATTGCTCCAAGAAGATCAGGGTCTGATGGTGGAGGAGATTCACATGTAACTGAAAGAATTGTTAGCCAAATGTTAACTGAGATAGACGGATTAGAGGATCTCAAAGGAGTTGTGATTATCGGTGCAACTAATAGACCTGATATTCTTGACGAAGCTTTGCTAAGACCTGGAAGATTTGATCGCCTTTTAGAAATACCCATACCTGATAATGATACACGAAAACAAATTTTGCAGATACACCTAAAAAAGAAACCATTAGGTTCTGACGTTGATATTGATAAACTAGTAGATTTAACAGATAGATTCACGGGTGCAGAGATAGAAGCTTTAGTTAATGCTTCAGCTATTGCAGCAGTAAAAGAACATGTTATAGCGAGGGAACAAAAAGAAATAAACAATAATCAAAAAACAGATACTAATATAAAAGATATATCTAAAATTAATGAAAAAAAAGAGAACAAATTACAAAAAGAAGAACTAGAAATATCTATGAGTCATTTCGAAAGCTCATTTAGTAAAATTGCAAAGAAAAATAAGCCCTCACTCCCTAGAATTAGTAGCATAGCCTAATCCTCTAAACATAATATTTTTTTTGTGTCTGTACTGCCACAAGCCTACAATTAACAGCTAACGAAGTAACTGATGTCATTTAACCTAAATTAAACAAACAAAAAGTAATTTCTAGATAGAAAGAAAACAATCAATTTCTTTGATTTGTATATTTATTTCTACATTAATCAGAATAAAATTATTGACATAATTATTATATCCATGTTTTTTTATTATAGAAATGTAAAATTAATAATTTTAAAGTTTACCGGCTTAAATATTTAATGGTTTCATCTTTTCTATGCTCAAAGAGTTGTCTTAATATTTTAGTAAAAAATATTGAAACTATTTTCCCAAAAAGTCCATATGGTAAAATAAATTCGACTATATCTATAATTTCTGTTTTATTCGAGTTGATACTTATAAATTTATGTGTATGTTTCCATTTGATAAAAGGTCCTTCTAACATTTCATCTATGTATTCATACTGCTGAAAAAAAGTTATTTTTGAATGCAAGGTTGTCTGTCTAATTATTATTTTAGCTGAAATAATTGTTTCTTGACCAAGGATAATTTTTTGATTTGTAGTATTAACAATTTTCAAATTTAACTTTTTTGGGGTAATGATTTCTAAATGTCTAATATCAGTATAAAATTCCCACACTTTTTCAATATCCTCATTTATTATAAATTTATTTATGAATTTAATCAAGCAAAAAATATTAGAGATGATCTAATTCAAATGTTGTTATAGATTTTAATAAATAAGTCTATGAAATTTAATATTTATTAAATATTAGCTTTATATTGAATTGACGGAAATTTATTTTTACCTTTGTCTAATAATATTTTGGTTATTCAGAATATAGGATGTGAACATTTAGGTAATCTTGCTAAGCTGTTTGAATTAGATGGATTTAATGTAATAATATTCAACTCTCAGAATCATTTGATTCCTACAGATCTCACTTCTTACTCAGGCATAATTATATTGGGAGGACCTATGTCCGTATATGATAATTATGATTACTTAAAAAATGAACAAAAATTAATTAAAAAAGCAGTAGACATGAATATACCCACGTTAGGAATATGTCTTGGTTCTCAATTAATCGCCGAAGCAATGGGTGGAAAGGTTTATCCAGGAAACTTAAAAGAGATAGGTTGGCATGATATTGAAATTACTGAAAATGGAAGTAGAGATATATTTAATGGAATTGCAACTTCAAAAAATACAGTTTTTCAATGGCATGGAGATACATTTGAGCTTCCCGAGTCTGCAATCATTTTAGCTAAATCCGATACCTATGTACAAGCCTTTCGTATAAAGACTGCAATAGGAATCCAATTTCATATTGAAGTAGATGAATCTATGATCAATGAATGGATAAGAGTTTACTCAAAAGAATTATCTCATTTGAATTTAGACAAATCTAAAATTATATCTCACCAAAAAATGCAGGTTTTCAATCTTCTAATATTGTGTAGACTAATATATAATAATTTTAAGAAAATGATTTATTATTATGATCACAAATATAATTATCAATAATGGTGAGTCAATAATTTTATATATTCATTTATCCTCTTATTTTAATAACTTCAAGCATCTAATAAGCTCGGGTTATCTTTCATAATGCTAACCAATTTCTCAATTTTCTTAATGCTTTCTGGATGTAGATGATGTTCCAAGCCTTCTGCATCTTTGTTAGCAGTTTGCTCATCAACTCCAATTAATTTAAAGAATTCAGCTAAAAGTCCATGACGATTTCTTATTCCAATAGCTATTGAAATTCCTTTCTCAGTTAATTTGATTCATCTATATTTTTAATAAATAAGCATTTCTCCTTCATCAAGCCTTTGTACCATCTTAGTAACACTATGAGAACTCACATTTAGATACTGTGAAATATCTACAGTTGTGGCATATCCCTTGCCCTGTACCAATTCATATATTACTTCTAAGTAATCTTCCATTCTGGGAGTTCTTTCTTTATCCTTATTAGAAAAATTGGCGTTACGAATAGAGTCTAGTCTATTATTTACTATTTTGTCTTCTTTGTTTGTTGTTGCTTGGTCTGCTACATTAGTTAATCATAAACCTCCTTTGTTTATACGAGCAGTCCTGTCAAATACATCGCCGTCATACCGACCAAAAATCCACTTATAATATATCCGTCATTTAATACATTTTTACCTTCCGAATATGAAGAAAACCAGGAAAATGCAAATAATTGAATTTTATTCATATAGTAAATATATTTTCATTACTAAATAAATGTTAGCCTAGATTAACTTTTTAATAAATTAAAACAATATATTAAATTTTTCTATTTATAAAAAGAGAGTTAGAATAAAAAAAGGAACTGAAAAAAATATCTAGTTCTGTGTTTGATTTGTTATAGGAGCTACTGGTCTACTCTTCAAAGTAACTTGTTTATCTATAATCTCTCCATCTCTGTATACTGATAATGTTGCATTATCATTTACAGCCTTGTTCAATTCTAAATATGATATCAAATCTTCCATCTTGATTATTTGTTTACCATCTAAGGCTGTAATAATGTCTCCGCCTCTCTTTTCACCATATTGATTGATACTACTACCATTCAATCCAGCTAAATCTGCAGGGCTGCTTCTAACTATAGTGTCTATAATAACACCTTTTTGAGTCCTATCTACTTTTTCCCTCTTGGCGATGTCTGCAGTAAGCGTGTTTCCCGTTACACCCAGCCATGGATGAGTATAATTTTTCTCTTCCATCAATACAGGAATTATTCTCAATACAGTATCAGATGGAACAGCCAAACCTATTCCACCAGGAAAAATACCTGCTGTATTAACTCCTATAACTTCTCCTTTCATATTTAATAGTGGGCCTCCTGAATTACCAGGATTGATTAATGCATCGGTTTGAATAGCATTGGGTATTGAAAACCCTCTTTCATCTACAGATAAGAGTCGACCTATCTGACTAACAATTCCTGTTGTCATTGAACTCTCTAACCCAAAAGGATTACCTACTGCTACTACTTGATCACCAACTCTAAGCTCAGAGGAGTTTCCAACTACTAATGGTTTAGGTATGTCCGTTGTATTTTCATTAATCTTTATAACTGCTAAATCACTAAAAGCATCTGTTCCAGTTATATTAGCTGTATATCTATCTCCATTGATCAAAGTTATATCAACGACTTTTGCATTTTCGACAACATGATTATTAGTAACAATGTATCCTTTATCATTATAAATAAATCCTGAACCTAATGATGTAGTATTCTCCTTATCTGGGCCTAATGGGTCAGCAGGAGGCATCGTTTTTATTACTTGAACTATTGAATTTTCTACCAATTCAAAGAGATCATTTAAGGATAGACTCTTGTTGTTGCTAGATGTTTCGTTCAAATTTTGTGCATTGGCTACTCCAAAGAACGTACCACTGGCTAAAAATATTAGCATTAAAATAACAATAGTACTGCTATTCCTATTGATTATGACTTTTGACATCTGAAACATTAAAGGATTTTTGTTATTTCTATATGTTTCTTTTAAGTTAAGTTTGATAATACAAAGTTATGATAATTTTTTTATATATTTTTGTTTATTATCTGAGCTGATTATCCTTCTCTATTTGTTTAGATATCTTTGGTATTTCCTAGTAATATAGCAAAATGTCACTTCTTGTATCTATATTTAACTTTTTGTTTTGTGTTAATTTGCTATTATTAGTTATACTTATTAGTTATATTGGCAAAGAATGTTTGTAAATTATGTATAACAAGAATTTAAAATTCTTAAACTATTCAAATTTAGATGTATCATTATTTATTTTAATTGTTTCCACGTTAGGGTCTTTTATGCAAATTTCAGGGGCGAGTTGGGATATAACTTCTCATCTCTTAAATCAGCCAGATTCGTTTTTTACCCCATCTCATGCTATGCTTTATACTGGAATAGGGTTAATAGCAATTTCTGCTGGAGTGGGTTCCTACCTATTAAGAAGAAAGAAAATTAAACAATACAACTCTATTTCTCTTTCTTTTAAATTATTAATAATAGGTTCATTTTTGTCATTGATTGCAGGCCCATTGGATTATTTGTGGCATCAAAGTTTTGGACTTGATGGTCTGCTAAGTCCAACTCATATCACCTTGGCAACAGGAATGCTAATTAACTCTTTTGCAGTTTTCATCGGGTTATATGCGGTAATGAATAATATTTCATATAGGAAAACTTTAGCTAAATTTTTTCTTATTCCTTGTCTCTGTTCGTTATGGTTTACATCTATATGGTATGTTTTTATACTAGTTTTACCATTTTCTGAATCTGATTTTTTTAATTTTAATTTAGATACATATAGTGCAACTTTGATAGCAAGTATTTTTCTTCCTCTCATTAACTCTATTATGTTTCTGTGTTCTTCAAAAGTATTCAATAATACTTTTGGCTATGCATCTATAATAGTTTCTTTATTAGTATTGGTAAATACTCTTTCAACTATTCTACCTACTGGAGATATCCTCTCTCCTCTTATTCCTTGGTATTTTGTTAGTATTTTAGGAGCCTCTCTTCTAGCAGATATATTATTAAATTCAAACTTTATTAGAAATTATACTAAACAATTTAAAAATAATAAATTGATAGCAAGTTCTATAATTGGATCAATTTTCTATTTTTTTAATTATCCCATGATCATATGGACATACGGAACCTTTCTAAATACTGATTTGGGATCTTTAAATGCAGTATTACCAACATTTCTAAATACTATTGTAACTGTAACTTTGATTACAGTACCCGTGGGCGCAGTTATGGGATTAGTTGGATACCTCATATTCTCAAAGATAGAAAATTCTTTAAATGCTTTAATTAAAGGAAGAAATGCTACTATTATGAAATCAGATCACTAGATCAATAGTAAAATTAGTATAAAATATTTTTATAACCTACCTATTTAATTAGTTACAATTCCAATTCCAACATCATATCATTTTTTAATAATTTGTAAGTTAGTTATTTCAAATAATATTTTTATATTAATTTATTATTTTCAAGACAAATGTAATTTGCTTGCTTACTTGCTGTTAAAATATTGTCAAAAAATTGTCAATATGTTAGTTGAAAATTTTATAATAGTTGATAAGTATCAATTTTTTATGTCAATATGTTTTGGTTTAGTTATTTGGTAGATATTTCATAAAAAAATAAAAATATGAATTATTTTATTTTTTTGTAAGACTTTGATAAATGTGTGTTACAAAATCTTCTGGTGTTCTGTTACTATAGTCATAATATATTTTGTCATATTTTGAGGTTGGTTGTAAAGTAATAATATCTTCTAAAGTTTTGCCTTCAGTTATCATTTGACTTGTTTTGTTGCGTACATCAGTTAACATGTTTGCATATTCATTAACTTTGGTCTTGTTAGATATTCCAGTATGACCAGAAACCACCTTAGTCTCATCATTAATTCTCGATGATATGGTTTTTAACGATGAAATTAATCCGTCTACGGTGCCACCACTTGATATATCTATAAATGGATATGCTTTGTCGCTAAAGTCATCGCCAACATGAATTACGTTATTCTTTGTAAAAAAAACTATAGAATCACCATCCGTGTGACCATTATCCATGTGAATAATATGTATTTTATCATCATTTTGGTAGATGGTCATATTATCGGAGAAAGTAATAATTGGTAAGCCTTTTTCTGACAATGGTGGAACCGAGCGTTTAAAGAAATCAGAGAATTGTTCTGTACTGAGCCGTTTTCTAACATTATCATGTGAAACTATTATAGCACTTGCTTCTCCCAGATTCTCATTTCCTCCTGTATGATCAGGATGCCAATGGGTATTAATCACGAATTTTATAGGCTTATCTGTTATCTTGGAAATTGCATCTTTAATTTTTACAGTAAGGGGAGCAAATTGATCATCTACCATAAAGACTCCATCTTCTCCAACAGAGACTAGAATATTTCCTCCTGAACCTTCAAGCATGTATATGCTATCAGTCAATTTTGTTGTTTTAATTGTAACATTATTTTCATCTTGAGCATAAACATTATAAGAATAATCGTCAACAACAACACCATCGTTGCTACCGAAAATTAATAATAATCCACCTATAACAACAAAAAATAATATGTATACAATATTTGTGTTTCTGAGATTTATTGACATCAATACTAAACTACTGGATTTTTGTAGATTCATTTTGTTATTATGTATATATTATTCCAATAAATAAAAGTATTTCACTATCATATCATAAAATAATTAGTTCGGCTTGTTAATCATATTAACAATCTGGTATTATTTATCTACATCATTTTATTTCATACTCTATAAAAAAAGTACATAGTATGAAAGCATTAACTATGTATCCTATCGAATTAGATAGAAATTGTTATCTTAAATTGGATATCTATATAGATCTAAGATTTTATATAGGATAATTATTTCTTCCTAGAGTCCTTAATATACTGTACAGATATGAAAAATAACAACGACGACGACAGAATTTACCATATTACAATTCCAATTGGGCTAAAGGATGTGTTAAATAAAGCGGGATTTACAATCGAATCTATACTTAACAATAATCCCTCAAAGATAGCACAAGATCTAGGAATTGATGAATATGTAGGAAAAATAATATTTGATGAGACAAAAAGAAAATTTGAAAATCTTAGAAACGCTTTTTGAGCAGTACTTAAAGTTTTTTTTAACTATTAGATTAATTAAGTTATTTCAAAGTTTAAAATCAAATCACTGATATTCTAATTCTCAATTAATTAATGCTATTGAGTTGATTCAATTCTAATTTCACAAATAATTGTTGAGAAGGTTATTAAAAAAACTGTTGTGCACGAAAATATACTAAATTTGAGTAAAATATTTTCTACAATTTATTATTTTATATCTACTTTAATCAATAATTTATTTCCACTACGTTATATGGATTATATATTAATTTTAAGATATAGTAAAAATTTACCAAGCGAGTTATGAGATTAAATGGAATATATAGATGCGCAAAAAAATAATATATTATTGATTTGATAACTTTTGAAAATAACAGAAAAGTATTTTAAATTAACAAAAATTATATTTCTACGACATTTTAATTTTATTGTTATGTCTAAAGATAAATAGATGAAAAATAAATTCAGTAATATAAACAATGGAGAAAATAATCATCAACGTTATTCATTATTTTTACTTTTACTTGATATAATTATTTTCATTCCCATTACTTCATGTCTACTCCCAATATTCCAGCATCTCCCCAATTTTCTTTAGAAACTTCGTAAATTAAAATTCTCATATTTTCCTCTTTTGAATTTAAAATGCGAGCTGTTTCCTTGGTCAAGACCCTTACCAATTCTCTCTTTTGTTCAATAGTTCTACCTTCGCTCATTGTTATTTGTATTACAGGCATTTTAATAGTTATTAAAAACCTTATAAAATCAATTTTATGAATGTTGTTATAATACCTGAATTAATACCTGAATTAACTAAATCAAAGTTGAGATAGAAAATACTTTCATAACAGTTTTATTATAATATCAACCTTTATTATTGAATTGAAAAAAAATAATGTTCTCAAGATTACTTCAATATTTAGTATAGCCATTTTTGTTATTTCATTTTCTATGGTTGATCAGCTATCGCGTGTTTTTGCTCATAGTTTTAATTCTGATGATTCATCTTATTTTCTAGGTTTAGATAAACGAACTAAAATAGAATTAGAACTTGCAGAGAAAAACTATCCTCTCAATATTACTTTATCTATGGATCATTCCGATAATGCCGCAAGATTAGTATATGATATTTATTATGCTGACGATGACATTGTGGAAGATAGTGATTTTATTAAAAGATATAATAAAGAAGTTTCCTCTTCTAATTCAACAACCTATGCACTAGTTGTTGCTGATCTTTTAGATGAAGTGTTAAGAGGATATGCTGACGCATTAGCAATAGATACAGATCTTACAAATATGTCTAATTTAGTCCTCATAGATGAGTTGAAAAATCTAGCAAAACAATCTAATTCGACAAATATCTCATCAAATAGTTCTGATGATAATGAGGGAACTAGGTCAGAACAATCTAAACTAGTCTCAACAAATAATTCAATATTTAATTATGCCGATTATGAAACAGCAAAGGCATTATTAGTTGAAATTAAAGACATATTTGAAAACCATCTAAAATCAGCATCAGATAATGCTACCAATAGTCAATCTGTAAATGCTATTTCAAAACTAGAAAAGGATCTTGAGAAACTATCAAATCTAATTAATAATAATGGTTCCCCAGCAGAGGTGATGGAATTGGTTCATCTACAAATACATCCATCTTTGCAGGCAGGATTTGGATTACAAACAAAAATGAATATGGATGGACAAATGAATATGGATGGACAAATGAATATGGACTAATGATTGAAATTCAATAATTTCAAGAATTTTCATCATTATATTAAATTTATATAATTTTTTTTGTTTCCTTAGGAAATAATTATAATCAATCAATAACTAATTATCTAAAGCAAAAATGCAAAAAATTTTTCTTGAGCAATTATTTGATTTGATATTAAGGAAGATTTATCTTTAGACAAATTTTATCATATTAATTACTATTGATAAGGAAATCATGGATAGTTTTTTTATTTGCTGTTATTTTATCATTTGAATCAATTCTAATTGAATATCTTACATTATTATTAGGAATTTCTCCATTAGCTATATCTGCATTTAGTATTGCTATATCAGGAGTTCTGTTATTATTAATCTTAAATTTTGTAAGTAATAGACAAAGATCTCTAGTTTATTCAATTAAAGATTTTATTCCTGCTTCTATTTTTCTTTCTGCAGGTATATTTACATGGTATGATGCGGTAAGCAGAGTTGGTGCATCAAAAGAAAGTCTATTGGCAGGACCAATCGAAATTATAACAGTACTCTTCTTGGCACGAATCTTCCTTCATGAAAAATTAAAGAAAAAACAATTGTTAGGAATTTGTATAGCACTTGTAGGATTTATAATGGTCCTATTAAGTGATCATAATAGTGGTAGTAGTAGTAATAATAATGGAATTATAAATGTGACCATAATTGAAGTTGAATTATTAAATTTTTCCATTTCATTTGGTGATATCGAGGCAATTATTTCTGCAATATCTTTTGCGTTAGCTGTATTTTTTTTAGCTCGATTATCAGTAAAATATTCTCCATTAGAAATTTCTGGGATGTGTTTGCTATTATCAGGATTCATTTTAATTATTGTAATGCTTATCTTTACACCTGAAATTTCTGTCAATTTGTTTATGTCATATTGGTATATATTTATAACATTTTCTTTGTTACCATTAATTGGTACTATATGTTATGTCGAAGGAATAAAAAGAATAGGAGCTTCCTTAACATCTACAATAGCCTCATCTAGAATTCTGTTAACATTAATTATTCAAATAGTATTAACCCATATTGGAATCAGGAATACTCTGCCTGATAATGTGTTTTTAGCATTATTAGGAGGAATACTAGGTATTACTGGAATAATTATAATACATACGCATATTTATTTTTCAAAACATACCAGTTAATTTTTACCTTCATTATTATATAAGTTGAATTGGCAATATACTTAACAAATTTTCATAACATTTATAACAAAAGTTTTGCATGGATTATTGGTATTGTTGTTTTTTCAGATGGAGACAATGTTATAAGTTGTACACACTTAATTGCTTTAAACAAAGTAAACAAATAGAAAAATTTTATGATCTTTATCATAAATTATATTTAGATATATGGGGGAACTATGACAATCTTGCTATCCATATGGGATATTATGATTCATCTATAAAGTCACATGAAGAATCTTTATTAAGGTTAAATGAAATTGTTTTTGATATAGCAAAAATTAGACAAAATGATCTTGTGTTAGATGCAGGTTGTGGAGTAGGAGGTAGTTCCATCTGGCTAGCAAAATTAAAAGGTTGTCAAGTTATTGGCATTTCTTTAGCTAAAAAGGAGATAAAGCTAGCCCGTAAATTCTCAAAGCAAAATAAAGTCAATAATTTTGTAAAATTTGAAGCAATGAATATGATTAATACAAATTTTCCCAATAATTTTTTTGATGTTATTATTGCCATAGAAAGTACATGTTATATTATAAATAAATTATTCTTTTTAAGAGAGGCTTTTAGAATTCTTAAACGAGGAGAACGATTAATAATTGCAGATTACTTCTTTAATAATTTGTACTCTTTAAAGGAAAGATATTATATGCATTGTATTAATAAAGAATCTTCCATTAAACTTTGTTCCTTTGAAGAGTTTGAGAATCTTATGAAATTAAGTGGATTTGAAGATATTAAACAATATAATATTAGTTCTAATATTAGAGAATCATATGAAAAAGGAATCACCAAATTATCCAAATTAACTGAAACTGTTACAGATCCTTTATTAAAAAAAGAAATATTGGAAGAAAAAAAAAGGAATTCATTAGAATTGTTCTGTTTAAATAAGAAAATCTTACAATATGGAATTGTTAGTGCAATTAAAATATGATGTATTATCATCATTTTATTATAATTTACTTTAATGATATTATACAATTAAGATTTTTTATCCTTTTTAAAATTTCAGTCATAAAAACAGATAGTTAATAAAAAGGAAGATATCTTTATAAGAATGTTTTAGTAAAATGAATGAATCCAAACTCTTTTTCTTTTTAAGTATCCAAATAATTATAGAAAAAATTTTTAGCTAAAAATTATGTAAATATAACCATATACTTTATATTCTATAAAAAAAATAATATAATATACTGAAATCTTGTATTTTATGTGGTAAAGTTATAAAAAAAGATACACCTCTTACTTATAGTAAGATCATAAATGATTCACATTATGAATTTGTTTTTGACACAAAAGATTGTTTCCTCTTGTTTAAGAGACTGTCAAGTGTTTATGGTGAAGGTTTTGAAATTGAAGCTCTATGCTCTGTAGAGAAATGTCTATTAATTAAATAATTAGTTTAACAATTTTTGCGAATACTTTAAAACAGAGAAAATATTACTAGTAAATATCTCGAATATTGAATACCCAAAATGAAAATACACCTACGCATACAAACCATGGAGATGCAGCAGAAGCAGAAGAAGTTATGTTAAAATGCTCTTTATGCGGGAAAAAATTATTTGTTAATGAATCCAGTGACATTATAATTGAAGAGATCGCTGGAGCACAATACCATTTTGATAATCCTCAATGTGTTGTTATGTTTAAGAGATTAAATCACGCCTATGGTAAAAACCTCAAAAACTTTATGGGTACCACTCAATTTATTGCTGATCCATATTGGGATAAAACAATTCCTACAGAGCAAGAAATTAATGAAATTAATCAAGAATCAAACAAACCCGACATCAGAGTAATTGATAATCCTGAAGAGGCTTTAAAAACATGTTATCAACTAATCAATACTGCAAAAAATGAAGTATTGATATTATTTTCGTCTGCCAATGCCCTTTATAGGCGACTTGCAAGGGCAGACGGTTTGGATATTGTAAAAGAATTAACTCAAGAGCATAAGGAAATTAAAATCAGAATTCTTACTCCGTTTGATGAAAAAATAAGTGATATAGTAAATGATTTGAAGAGATTCTTGAATGTAGATGTAAAGTTTTTAGCAGAACCGCTTCAACTAAAAGTAACAATTGTTATAGTAGATAGGAGTTATTCTATGGCGTTGGAACTAGTAAATGATGATGTCGATAACTCTATAGATGCTATGGGATTGTCCACTTATTCAAATAGCAAGTCAACTGTATTATATTATGTTTCTATTTTTGAGAGTTTGTGGAAACAAGCAGATATCTATAAAAAAGCAGAAGAACTTTATGACCAACTTAAATATAAAAATGAAACACAGAGGCAGTTTCTCAATATAGCTGCTCACGAATTACGTAACCCTATTCAACCAATTTTAGGTCTAGCCGAAGTAATGCTTTCCAATAAAAACATGAATGTAATACAACAGGAAGAGCTGCTAAGAATAATAATTAACAATGCAAAAAAATTACACTTCCTTACAAATAATCTTTTAGATGTAGCACGAATAGATGAAAATCTTTTCTCATTAGAGTTGCAAGAGTTTGACATAGTTGGATTGGCAAATGATGTTATAAAAGAAGTAAGAAATCAAGTTACCAATAATAAAAAAATCAAAATAGACCTTCAATGCACTGAAAAGTCTCTCAACGTTATTGGAGATAAAATTAGATTAAATCAGGTTTTTCTCAATCTCATCAATAATGCAATTAAATATACTGATGAGGGCGATATCTTGGTCTCTATTAAAAGAGGTAGTTATAATGGCAATAGCAATAAGAATAATGATACCGTTGCCCTTGTTCAAATTATAGATACAGGTTTGGGAATCCAAGAGAATATAAAACAAAAACTATTTTCAAAATTTACTAAAGGTACAAAAGTGGGTACAGGCCTTGGATTGTTTATCTGCAAAAACATTGTAGAAAGTCATGGAGGCAAAATCTGGGCTGAAAATAATATAGATAAAGGTGCAACATTTAGCTTCACAATACCAACAACAACGAGTAGAATCCATTAATTTAATTATTATGTATTTTTATTCTAATTTGTGGTTGCTGTTGTTGTTTTTATACTAACAAATTTATTAGTTTTTTTAGATATTTTATTCTGTAAATAAATATTTTTATATATTGACTCGATATTTTCTGTTATACCCACAGCATGAAAAAAAGAATACTGATAGTTGATGATGACCAAGGAACGACAATTCCTTTCAAAATGGGATTAGAAAATCAAGGGTTTACAGTTGAGACTTTTAATGACCCAAAATTGGCATTACTAAATTTTAGGAGCAGTTATTATGATTTATCTCTTATAGATGTTAGAATGGAAGGAATGAATGGTTTTGAATTAGTTCAGGAACTAAAAAAGATCGATAAAAATCTGAAAGTTTGTTTTATCACCTCTTTTAAAGCCTATTATGATTCTTTAATTCAAGAATATCCTAACATGGATCACAAATGTTTCATCCAAAAACCAATATCAATTGACGATTTAATAAAACATATAGAGAAGGTTTTACCTCAATAAAAAAATTGATATTACAATAATTGTGTTAATATAAGTACAAGTGCAATTGTGATAAGATGACAAAGTGTATAGCTTTTCATTCCTATAAGGGAGGAACGGGTAAAACTACAATTTCAGCAAATTTTAGCGCTTTACTAGCAAAAAAAGGATATAATGTTTATTTGCTGGATCTTGATGTTTATGCTCCTAGTCTTGGATCATATTTTGACATACATGAACCAAAAAAATGGATAAACGATTTTCTTCTTGGAAATGCTTCAGTTGATGATGTTTGTATTGATATTACCAAGAAGATTTCAGGTGATATAAAGGGAACATTAAATGTTGGATTTGCTAATTCTAGTAAAGAAGAAATTTACAAACTTGAGGGTAATGTATCTAGACAAAGTTCACAGATGCAACTGCTTAGAAATTTTATACTTTTGAGAGAAGAACTCTTTGTTAAAAAAAACGCTGACTTTGTAGTAATTGATACTAGCCCAGGCATAAGGTATTGGTCTATTAATACCCTTGCTGTTTCAGATATAGTTATATTAACTCTAAAAATGGGCGACCTGGATATAGAAGGTACGAAAAAAATGGCTCAAGAGATTTATGGTGCATTCACCAAATTTGGAACGTTATGCTATTTATTGTTAAATAGAGGACCTGGTTACTGTTCAATTCCAGAATTCCAAAAAAATCCTGTCAATATGACTACTGAGAAACATAATAGTAATACAAGACATTATGCGTCGCTTGAAGATTTATCAAGCACAATAGATATAGGTATAATTTCAGAAATACCTTGTTACTGCGATATTCAATTTAGCACAAAAGAATTCCTAACTGGATTACAGTATCCAGAACATCCCTTTACCCTCAAACTTGCAAATCTAGCAACGAAATTGGAAACAAATGCGACTTATTCTCAACAATAGATAAATAAAATTATTATAGAAATAATCTTAATTTTTTCCAAAATTCATATCATAGTGCCAACAAGGTTAAATACTTTATAAAGAAGTAAGTAATATGCAGAAAATTCATTCCACTTCAAATAGCATAATAGGGCTTTTAGAAAATATTGACATTTCACAAATAAAGCCATTCAAATATTCTTATCGCAGAAATGTCAGCGAGGATTTAAATGAATTATGCTACTCAATAAAGGAAAAAGGACTTTTACATCCTATTATTGTTAGAATGATTGAAGGCGGAGGATATGAAATTGTTGCAGGTACTAGAAGGTATAATGCTTGTAAGATGCTTGGTTGGAGAAAGATTTTTTGTCAGATTGTAGAGTTAGAGGATAAAGATGCATTCGAGGTATCGTTAATAGAGAACATTCATTCCAAAAATCTCAATCCCATAGAGGAAGCTAATGCATTCCAAGACTATGTCAGAAATTATGGGTGGGGAGGAATATCAGAGTTAGCTGCCAGGTTGGGAAAAAGTGTCAGTTATGTAGATAAACGCATAAGATTGCTTGATCTACCACCAGATGTTGTTGAATCTCTTTCTACAGGTAGTTTAAGCGTAAGTATCGGGGATGAACTGCTACCATTAAAGGAAAAAGAACAACAATCAAAGTTAGCTGAATTGATAAAGAAACGAAAACTATCATCCAGACAAGTTCGTGAGTTAAAGATTGAAATGAAAAGCTCTGAAAACCCGTATGATGTCTTAGACTTTCAAACAAAAATAATTGATATAGATGCAAAAACACAAAAATCTTTTGATAAAGCTATTATTGCCATAAGAGTCGCCATGAACAAATTGGCTTCAGTTATTAATGATGTTGAAGATAATTGGACGATATATGAGATCCTTTTACAGCACAAGAACATGCTACACAACCAGATAGATATTCTTTACAAGGAAAAGAAAAAGATCTAAGTCTGCCGCAAATTTTTCGGCGCCGAAAAATTTTATCATTTTTTATATGTTTTTTTAGCCAGTTGTGTATGTATATACCATTAATCATTATATATAGAAAAAAACTATAATTCTGCCTTCTTTTGGTTCAATCATTATGGTATTGCTCTCTATACATATAGATAAATGAAAATGAAGAAGGATTATTACTCAAAAAAATAAATAAACTACGGTTTCTTACCATATTTATTGGATGTTATTGATTATTCTAAATCAAATTCAGTATTTAGAATAAAATATGAACTTAAATACCTATTCTTTGGTTTTTTACTTACAGCTTCTGTAAGTTCATTATTTATTTATATAATTATATACTTGTTAGATGTAGAAAAAACTAACAAGTATAATAGTTTTCTAACATTATTTTTCTTAGGAATATGTACTTTTATTTCTGTTCTTTTAGTTTCCAAGAATATGAGAAAAATTGAAATTCAAAAATTCAAGGCAGTTTTTATTGGTATTGTCTTTTGGTTTATAGGAGAAGTGACGTATGTGACTTATCAATTTATACTAAATATTCCCGTTCCCTATCCTTCTATAGCTGAGGTTTTTTATTTTCTTGGATATGGTTTTTTGATATACCATATATACAATTCTTTTAAAAATATAGATAAGAGCGTATCCATAAATCCAAAGTCTATAATTCTAGTTACAATAGGGGTATCGCTTATACCATTGATAACTATAATTCAAATGTTTGAAGCTGGAATAGATTTTAGCTCTCAATATATTGAAATTGCTATAAACCTTTTATATTATATTCTGGATACTATAGTACTTGTTCTTGTTATACTAATTATCTACAAGTTACCAAGAAAAGACCCATTTATCTATCATTGGTTGTTGTTTTGTTTTTCTATGACTTTGGTAACTTTTGCAGATTTTGGTTATACATATACATCTACTATTAGTGAAGATTTAATTTTAACAACTGAATGGGCATGGAATGTAATCTATGCATTTGCATACTTATTTTTAAGTGCAGCATTAATCTGGTATTACAAATTAACACATTTATTGAATAAGGATCTGGATGACACATTTAATGAAGATGAAAAAAATAGATTAGATATATCCTTACGAGGTGAACATAGAGAAGTATATGAAGATGATAATTATCGACCATTCAGAGAGAATATCGAGGATTTATCAACTATACAAAAAGTAATAAAAGAGTTAATCAGTAATGCCAAAAATGAAATGATAATCTTATTTAGTAGCCCAGACTGGTTAACGAAAAAAGAGGTTCAACCTATTATTAATATATTAAGAGAAAAAATCCACCAAAATATTTTAATCAGATTGCTTATACCAACATCTGTTGTCAATGATGAGTTTTTATACAATTCTTTAAGAGAAAATCCCAACATCATGATAAGATATTTTGAAAAAACATTAACAACTGATTCAATGATATTAGTAGTGGATCTGCAAAAAGTAATTGTATGGGACACAAAAACAAAAAATAATAAAAATAATAATAATAATAATAAATATTTTGCAATTTTTACCAATAAAGAGGAATCTGTATTTACATATGTTAGTTCCTTTGAAAAGATCTGGTTACTTGAAAAAGTTATGAAATGCAATTTACAAGAATATAATAAATAATAAAAAATAATATATTTTTATAAGTATTTGGCACTCTAAATTTTTTTTAGATTGAATGTAGATAGATAATAAAAAACTTAAAATTTAAAAGTTATTGCACATATATGGTTTAATAAGTGTTAAAGAATTCAAAAAATAACCATGAATCAAATAATAAGATGTCTTTAGAGTTTGATATTCAAAGATATCTTGACGTTAATATAGCTTCTAGTTTTGATGATAATTATTACTTTGGTATTAAAGATGCAGTACCTATTACCTTAAAAGTAGAAAGTTTTATTTTTATTAAATCTTATTGTAAACATAATATTCATCACATTTTTAGGTTACCTGTAAAGACTGAAATCAAATGGAAAATAAAAGGAGGTACTGAGAATGGTGCTTTCAAGATAGGAAGCGGAATGGATGCGGAATTTTTTGCTCGCGACTCTGGTGATTCTGTAATTTTTTATCCTCAATTAAAAAATACTAGTAAAGATACAACTTACAAAAACGTCTGTATTTACTTGACAATTAATCAATTGGGATCCACTTTATTTGAACAGCAAGAGTACAAATTTGTTGTTAATGTAAATATTTTGATTATAAGAAAATTTTTAAAAAGAGATTACAGAGTAAAGATGTTTGTAACTAAACTTGACGACTATGACGACGATGAAGACAATTATGATGAAAATAATAACAAAGTAGAATACAACAACTACTCTTCTATTTTGAATTCGAATATTCTAAGACCTTATGATGATCCAGAATCTATCACTAAGGTAGAACAAGATGGGAATCTAATATTGTTTAAATCTTTTAACAGTTGCAAAATTTGTAATTTAACGGTTATTGTCAAATCTAATAAAAATTCTTTTTATATAAAATTTTTTAAAAAACATTTGATAACAACTGAAATTATCAAGATTTCTGCAGAATGCAACAATACTAGTACTGCAAAAAGTAATTGGAATAATAATAATAGTGCTGTCTTGTTTACTGGGACAAATTATAAAAAATATTTTTTAGATGGTATAAAAATTGAACCAAGGCTATTCTGGAAATCCAATTCAGGTAAACTCGTATATGGAAATTTAGGACAATCCTTAATTTATTATACTCCTGGCGAAGAGGGTTTATCAACATCTCCGTTAACAATAAATTTGTATTCTCAATACGATCACAGTGTAAAAGATTTACAACAAGCAAGTCTTTTAGATAGTAAAAAGCTTTGGATATTAAGACAACCACCTTTAATGGGCGGATAAAAACATCATATTATTAGTAATAATTATGGAAACTTGATAAAATCATTTATTTATTTATTTTTTATTCATTACTATATATGATCAATAATTTTATAAAATAAAATTCCTATTATATATGTATAAGTAGTAGTAATATAACGAAAATAAGTATATTTACAAACAATACTTATTTTATATTAAATATTTTATTCTCCTTATCATT
>JAICHH010000011.1 GCA_025922715.1 Nitrososphaeraceae archaeon | reverse complement strand
GATGCAGTAGTTAATTATACTGGTGAAGTATTTCCAGGTCTAATTGCAACAGGGATGTCAGTAACTGAAACTCATGGACTCCCAAGAATGGGTCCGACCTTTGGTTCAATGCTATTATCCGGTAAAAAGGCTGCTGAAATAGCTGCTCGCAAGTTAGAAGAAGTACCACAAATTCCAAACTAAAAACTAGATAAAATTCTTATCCTTCTTCTTTTTTCCCTTAATTTTCTTTCACGATGGTATATTGTAAAAACATTCATTTCTATAACGAATCATGTTGGCCTGAAGTAAACATTGAAAAGATAATAGCTTATCTAAATAAAATATTACCTAATAATGTAATAGAAAAAGAAAAAAAATCCTTGTTATATTTAAATTCAATCGATAAACAAAAAATTACCTCATTTTACAACCAAGCAATTGTTCAAGATCTAAAAAAACCATTATACATTTATGGTTTGAATTATTATCATTCTTCTTCTAATTATAAAGACAAAAAGGTAGTTACACCCAGCAAAAAAATTGAATTTATTGATCTCTTGTTATATGATGGATTTCTCATACAAAAATTACTTCAAAAATTTTTAAAAAAATATGAGCAGGAATTAACATTTTCAAGACTTGACATTATGGTAACCGACAAATTATTATGCACATTTGATGAGTCGGATTGGAGATATCATGCCAGGTCACTGATTTGTGGAAACCCAGCTTTGATTTCTACTTCTGGAATTGTAGAGGGACTTGCTAAACCTCGCGATTATTATTATGAATTATATTTTTTTAAAGAAAACCATGATATTGTTGATGAGCTTAAAAAAAAATACAATGAACAATTTATAAATTATAATGATCCACGAATAAATGATATTATTGAAGGTTTAGTTCTTCAATCACTTTTTTATTTTATCAATTCCGGAGAGCCTTTTTGCCAAAATAGAAATTGTAGGTTATTTAATGCACATGTTCAAGATGATATTATTAGAATAAATATTAAAGAGAAAAAGATATGCCAAAGACACAAAATTCTCCTAAATAAATATAATAAAAGTCATTTTATTAATAATAATCGTTCTAAAAATGCAGAAAAATAGAAACAATATAGCGAACAAATTATTAACTGGTCTTTATTTTTATTTATAACATACAGAATGCAAGCCCATGATGAGAAGGAGTATGCTTATGACAGGGAAGATTCTACTGATAATCAAAAATTAAGAACTTTCGATGTTATTATCATCGGTTCCGGTCCTGCTGGCTACACTGCAGCAACATATACATCTCGTGCTAAACTAAAGACTTTAATAATAACTGGAAGTTTACCTGGAGGACAGTTAATGACAACTAGCGAAGTTGAAAACTACCCTGGATTTCCGAATGGAATTTTTGGACCCGAGTTAATGATGAATATGAGACAACAAGCTGAAAGATTTGGCTCTATTATTGTTGATGATGAAGTTATAGAAGTTAATTTTAAACAAAAACCTTTTTTTGTAAAAACATATTCAAAGGAATATTTATCTCAAGCAATCTTAGTATGTACAGGAGCTACTCCACGAAAATTAGGTATTATGGGAGAAGAGGAATTTGGAGGAAGAGGCGTTTCCTATTGTGCTACTTGTGATGGTCCTTTCTTTAAAGGAGAAGAGATTGCTGTTGTTGGAGGTGGAGATACTGCACTTGAAGAGGCTACCTTTCTAACTAAATTTGGAAAATCAGTAAAATTAATCCATAGACGTAATTCCCTTAAAGCAAGCAAAATATTACAAGAAAAATCATTTGAGAATCCCAAAATTCAATTTATGTGGGATAGTACTATTACTAAAATAAGTGGCAATAAAAAAATATCCAAAATATTAATAAAAAATGTGAATACTCAAGAAGAACGAGAGTTAAATGTTGGGGGTTTATTTATAGCGATTGGACATGAGCCCAATACTAAAACATTTAAAAATCAACTTGAAATGGATGAGCACGGTTACATCGTTTTAAAAGAAAATTCAAGCACTAGCATTGAGGGTGTATTTGCAGCAGGTGATGTACATGATTTTCGTTATAGGCAAGCTGTTACTGCTGCTGGATATGGTTGTATGGCTGCCCTTGATGTTGAAAAATGGCTAACAGAAAAGAAGAACAATAACAGTAAATTATAATTTAGTAATAAAAAAAATTTAAAAATTATTCTATTTAATTGTATTTAAATAATGGATATATAGATACAAAAATAATTAATTATAAATTTGCATCAAGATAGAATAAGTGGTTTTAATATAACATTCTATTTTCTTTAAAGCTTATATCTTAATGATTAAAAGAGAAATGGCTTTTTTATCCCTAATACAATAATTCGGAGAGATACTTTGCATTGTGCAGGGCTTTATCGTATTCTTCAGCTGTAAAAACATTTTGTTCTTTATATAGACTCTTGAATTTTCTTCCATCATCAGCAAAAATGCCTACTATTATTCCCTTTTTAATCTTATTTCTAGTGTCTAGCATTGCTGACATTACTGAACCAGAGGATGGTCCAACTAAAATATTCTCTTTGTTAGCAAGTTCTTTTACCATTGTAAAAGAGTCTTTATTAGTTGCAGTAAACCATTCATCCACTACGCTCTCTCGTCTTTTAAAGAGATCTGGCATAGAAGATTCTTCAAAATTTCTTAATCCTTGCAATAAATGATTTCTTTGTGCTTGAATTGCAACAACTTTGATAGAGGGATTCTTTTCTTTCAAATAGACACCAGTACCTGTTATAGTTCCTCCAGTTCCACACCCTGTTAGAAAATGAGTAATCTTCCCATTAGTTTGATACCATAGTTCAGGACCTGTAGTATCATAATGAGCCATATAGTTAGCATCATTTTCATATTGATTTGGCATATAGTAAATATCTGGCCTTGGAGTAGATATTGCCTTTGCAAGTGCAATACTCTGATCAGTTCCTGATCCCACTCTTGGACATAAATCGTCTGATGTTTCATGTATTATAGCTCCTAATTTTTTAAGTATTGATTTTGTTTCAGCACTTACTTTTTCTGGAATAACTATCTCAACCTTGTAGCCCAAAGATGATGAAATTCCTGTTAATGCTATTCCTGTATTTCCTGAAGTTGGTTCTATAATTATGCTTTTGTCTTTCGTGATTCTTCCTTTTGATTCTGCATCTTTGATCATCCAAAATGCAGCTCTATCCTTAACAGAACCAAAAGGGTTATGCCATTCTAATTTAGCAAAAAGTTTTATGCTATCTGTTGAAAAAGAAGATAATTCTATTAAAGGAGTATTTCCTATTTTTTCTATTACTTGATTTCTTGTTATTGTTTGAGTCATTTTATTTTGCCTTTTTTATTACAAATTCTAAATCTGATTCGTTTTTATTTACCGATATTAAATCATGTCCATTTCTGTTTACCCATCTAGAAATATCTTCTTCTGATTGTGGATCATCAGCAACAACCTTTAATCTTTCACCTATCGTCATTTTTTCCATTTCTATCTTTGTTCTAAAAACGGGTTCAGGACAGTAAAGTCCCCTTACATCAATAACTTTTTTAAAATCATTGTTATTACTATTATTATCCACTATGTTTCCAATATAAAAAGAAGCTCTTGCAATATAAAATGGTTATGACCTTCTTCTATAGTTAAATTCATCGGAAAATGTCTTTATTCTCTTTTCTCATAATTTTTGTAATTGAACTATTATTACATTTAGAGTATTTAAAATTCCTAACTATTGCTATTGGTATACCTTCTGTCTTTCCCATAACTAGCTCTGCTGCTCCTGCTATTTCATCAACAATAGCTATTTCTGTAACTTTCAAAACTTTACCAAACATATCTCGTTTTCCTTTATAATTTTTTAAAGCATTAATTCCAGCTATACCTATTGCAATATTTGTCTGACCCATCCTAAAGGGCCGTCCAAAGGTATCAGTTATTAAGACAGCAATATTTTTTCTTGTTTTTTCATATATTTCTTTTCTTATTGTCTCAGCAGATTTATCAGGATCCCTTGGTAGAAGAAGTACTCGGTTTTTACTTTTACTTACATTACTTTGATCTATACCAGCATTTGCACAAATAAAACCATGGAGTGTTTCAGTTATAATAGTATTATCAAATACTCGAACAATTTTTCGAGATTCCTGAAGTATCAATTCGACAATTCGGGGGTCCTTATTGATTTTTCTGCCTAATTCAATAGACCTAGGCGAAGGAATTATATTATTTAGATAAATTGATCGTCCTTCATTTTTTGAAATAATTTTTTGAGCTATGACTATTATATCTCCATTTTTTATAATTTGATTATTATTTTTTACTGATTCTAAAAAAATATTTAATAGGTTTACTTTCGGATTAATATTTATTTTTATGTATATTGGAATTATTTCAATTTTTTCAAGCATTAGAGTTTATTTTTTTTAGGTTAGCTTTTAGAATCCATTTACCGAATCTTTTTTCCAATAGATTCTTTAGTAATGATAAGTTTCTTAATTCAACGACATCGTCTGCTTTATTTTTGACTAATTCAACAGGACAAAAACCCACCGTATAACCTGCTATATCGAATAGTTTTATATCATTAGCCCCATCAACAACTACCACGATTTCATCTTTTTTAAAGCCCCATCGTTTTATTATTGGTCTAACAACAAGTGATTTATCGGAAGTAACTTTTAAATCCAGATCATCTAATAATCCATTTTTGAAAATTAACTCATTAGAAAAAATTAAATCTAATCCTAATTCTTTCTTTAATCTATCTGTAATAATTGTAAAACCACCTGAAACAGCAATCATTTTCCATCCCGCATCTTTTAGTGCTAAACAAAGATCTTTTGCTCCTGGCATAATTTCTAAATTTTCCGCTATTAGTTTGGCATCATCAAATTTTATACCTTTTAAGGCGTTAACTCTTTTTCTTAGGCCTTCCTCCCAATCTATGTCTCCTCTGATTCCTTGTTTTGTAATATCCCAAATTTCCTTTTCTTTGGAAGGTCCAAAAACTTGAGCCAAAATGGGTAAATATTCTGCATTAAGTAATACTCCTTCCACGTCAAATATTATTAACATAGATATTTGCTTAAGCGAATATCTAACCGTATATTAAGCTTGTCTGATCAATTAAAGGAATTCTTTAAAATATCAAAATCGAAATCTAACTAGAAATGTTGCAAGTAAAAAATAATAATATGGAATTCGATTTTTAACTATTAATACAATGGAAAATGTTCAGATAATTTTTTATTTTCTAATTATCTCTATTACCGCAGGAATTTTTTCTACTTGGATTTACCTCTTATTCTTTATGATTAAATCTCTTAGGCAAACACCAAGATTGGAGAGAATTAAGAATATCAAAAACAACAACTTTCCAAAGCTAAGTATAATAGTTCCTGCCAGAAACGAGGAAATATATATCCGTAAATGCATAGACAGCTTAGTAAAACAAGATTATCCTGACTTTGAAATAATTTTAGTTAATGATGAATCATCTGACAAAACTTTAGAGATTATGCATGAATATAAAAGATCAAACGTTACCATCCAAGTGGTCAATGTTAATCAAGCTGGTGATGATTGGATTGGGAAAAACTGGGCATGTTATCAAGGTTATCTAAAATCAAATGGTAATTTATTGTTGTTTACTGATGCCGATTCTTATCATTCTGAAAATACAATGTCCCTAGCTGTACAAAATCTTAATCATTATCGACTAGATGCAATAACCATTATGCCTCGGTTAATATGTAATGATTTTTTTACTCAAGTCACTCTTCCTCTATTAACTACTTTTCTGCATACGAGTTTTTCTCCATTAAAGGTTAACGATGCAAAATCAAAGGTTGGGTATTTCTTTGGGAGCTATTTTATTATTAAGAGGAATACTTACGAAAAAATTGGTTCTCATGCAGCAGTAAAACATGAAATAATTGAAGATGGTGCATTAGGTAAAAAGGTGAAAGAGGAGAATTTTAAAATGAAGATGCTTAGAGGTGAAAGCTATGTCCACGCGATTTGGGCACGAAATTCCTCCGAATTATTTAAAGCTATAGATAGAATCGTTATACCTATCTTTAAGGAAAACAGGGTAAAATCAACTCTCTTGAGCCTCGGATTATTCTTTTTATTGATATTTCCCTTTGTGACGTTTTTTTTATCATTAACTTTATGTGTAATTTTTCCTAATGTAGTTCACTTTGTAATGTTACTACTTACAGGTAGTATATTGTTTATTTTATTGCTAACAAATTTAATTCAGCTAAGTAATACACTTTTCTTAAACAAGATTTATTCTCTTGGTATTATACTAGGTACAATAATTATTGTTTCGAGATTTTTCTCGAGATTAGTAATATCAAATAGAAAAAGTATTATAAAGTGGAGAGATAGACTTTATAAAATTTCATAAAATCAAACCTTTGCACTATAATAGTCGGCAAATCTGAAAGTGATTATTTTCCTTCTTTTTTGATACAAATTTATTTATATAAATTTTATTTTCTATTTCGTATGCTAAAATATATCTCTTATATACATGTATTGACTTTTTAATACCGATCCTTTTAGTTGCTAATACTAAATTAGGGATAAATCCTTTCAAAATATATAAGTCATTATTTATATTTGTTAAATCACGATTATTATGTTGTTTACCTATGCAGAATGCTTTGGTAATTTTGCCAGGTCCATTTGTTAAAATCCTTATATCATCCAAATTCCGATGATCTTTCATATATTCAATTCCCTCTTTTGGTTCTAATCCTCGTATTAAGACAGCACCTGCAATCTGATTTTTAGATTTTGCAGTGACATTGAAACAAAAATGATTACCATATGTAAAATAAATATAAGATCTTCCAACAGCACCAAACATTCCCATATTTCTTTTGGTCACCCCTCTATAGGCGTGACTGGCTTCATCACTTTTGTAACCATAAGCCTCTGTTTCTACAATAATGCCTGATAATGTTATTTTTCCATTTTTAGTTCTTATTATCTTTACCAATTTGTTTCCTATGAGCTTTTTCGCTACCAAATTGGTATCCCGTAAAAAAAATTCATAATTTAAAATTGTCTGGTCCAATGAATTTACTATTGTAAACAAAATTATTAATGAATTTAGGAGTAAGATAATCGATGATTGATTTAAATAGTCTCTGGTAGTAATAATTTTGTTTGCAAAAAAATCTAGGAATTAATTATGAACTCAAATTACCTTTAATACTAATTCATACCCCATTTGGGCTACGGTTTTTTGATATAGTGGCAAATTCTAGAATAGGTAAGACTTATGCTTCCTTGAATATTTATTTTATGCCTTTAATAACAGCATTAGCTGTTTCTTTAATTGTGGGTTCTCTTCTAGTATTATTTTCAAATGATTCTGCAAGAGAAGGTATTCGCCAAATTGGACCACAAGGCAATCTATTGATTCCAGGATTGAATCCTATTCTACCTTGGACGTACGGCTGGATTGGATTAATTATTACGATTATAATTCATGAAGCAGGGCATGGCATTGTTGCCAGAGTTTATAACACTAAAGTCGAATCAACCGGTATTGTATTATTTTTAGGGATACCTATTGGTGCATTTGTCAATATCCAACAAGATGAATTAAATAATACAACTTTTAAACAAAAAAGTGCTATTCTTACTGCAGGTCCATTGAATAACATGGTCCTAGCAGGTATCTCATTTGGCTTCCTTTTTCTTTTGATATCCTCTCTTACTCCTGTTTCTCATATTCAAGGAGATGAGATTGGTATTACTGTGTTGACTATTGGAGAGAATTCTTTAGCGCAATCGATCGGTCTTTCAAAGAATTCTATTATTACTCATATTAATGGAGAACCAATAGAGGACGTTCAAGAACTTAGGACAATATTAACAGATAATTTAGGTACCACAATACAAATGAAATGGATATCAGAAGATGATAGAGAATTAACAAAGTCTCTTAAACTTCCTCCATCTATTCCAGAAAATAAAGGTGTGTTAGGGGTAACCCTTACTGATGCATATTTTGATCCTAGATTGGTATTAGACAATTACAAAAATCTTTTTTTGACCAATCCATTAGCAATTCTTATGCCTCCAACCTTGCAGCAAAATGTTGTTCCTTATTCCGATAGTATGTCTTCTTATTATTCTTCAAGTATATTTGGTTCTGCCTTCCCAATTATTGCAAATTTACTGTTTTGGATTTGGTTTATCAACTTTAATGTAGGTATATTCAATGCACTACCTATAACCATGTTGGATGGAGGTCAGTGGTATGGTACGTTACTTGAAAACAAAATTAAAACTAATAGGAAAATAAAACCCTTCACCATTTTAAGTATTGTCTTTGTAATTATTGTAATATTAGCATTTACTCTGCCATGGGTTTTAAGATGAAAGACATTAGCAAATATTATTTTCCTTTTGGTAATTGAACTAATTAATATATGACCAAAACTATATTAATGGAGATATAAATAATAAATATGATTCCATTTATGTTTATTGATACTTTTTAAAATAAATACATAATTGGTATTAGAATAAAAAAAAATTTGATTAATATGAAAAAGAATAATGGAAATGGTAGTGATAAAAACAATTATAATAAACCATTTAATAGTGAAACGAAAAGTGAACTACTAGATAGAAGTTATAGAAATCATAAATATGTTAAAGATGAAGAAGCAATCATAAAAACGATTTTTGATTCGATTCCCAAAGAGTCACAAATTACTATTGCTAGATTTGAAGGACCGAATATTGCCTTGTATACTAAAAATCCCAAGTTTTCTCTTACAGAATTAACATATTATCTATCGTCTTTGTCCAAAAACTTAAAGAAAAGATTTGTAGTAAGAACTGATCAATCAATCAGACTTCAAGAAGACGAAACAAGGTCTATTGTATCTCGAATATTACCTAAAGATGTAGTTGTTTCTGCTCTATTTTGTGATGAGGCAACAGGCGAGGTTGTTTTGGAGGTTAATAAACCTGAATCAGTTATTTCTGAAACTATTATAAGTATAGCTGAGGCTACAGGTTGGATAGCACATTTAAGACGTTCCCCTCACATCCCGTCAATGAGTATAAAAAATATACATACAATTTTAAAAAGCTCTTCAAAAGAGCGTAGTAACTTTCTTCGTGATTTAGGCACAAGAGTATTTAGAGATCCACTAATTATGAAGGAAGATGAACATCAAGAAAGAGAAAATATCTCAGAAAGGGCTTCGGCAAATAATAAACAAAATAAAACGTGGAATAACAAGGAAGTTTATATTTTCTGTCTAGGTGGAGTAAAACAAGTAGGAAGATCTTGTTTCATTGTTGTGACTTCAGAGAGTAAAATCATGTTAGATTGTGGAATTAATCCTGGTGAGAATAATGCTATTGATGCCTATCCTAGGCTAGACTGGTTCGATTTTAAATTAGAAGAATTAGATGCTATAATTATTAGTCATGCTCATATAGACCATCAAGGATTTTTGCCAACTTTATTCAAATATGGATATGACGGCCCGGTTTATTGTACTGAACCAACATTACCTTTAATGAATTTACTTCAATTAGATTCAGTCAAAATCTCACAAAATAATGGTGTTTATTGTCCATATGAAATTCGAGATGTAAATGAAATAATAAAACATTGTATAACACTACCTTACGGAAAACCGACTGATATTTCGCCCGATATTACAATTACACTTAATAATGCTGGACACATAATGGGTAGCGCAACTGTCCACCTTAATATTTCAGGAGCTCATAATATTCTTTATTCTGGGGATTATAAATATGCTAAAACTCAGTTATTGGATAGTGCTGTTTCAAATTATCCGAGGGTAGAAACTTTGATTACTGAAAGTACATACGGTGCATCTAATGATCTAATGCCAGATCAAAGAGTAGTATATAGTAGTTTCACTGAGAACATTAATAAAACATTAAGCAATGGTGGCAAAGTCCTTATTCCAGTTCCCGCAGTTGGACGTGCACAAGAGATAATGCTAGTTCTAGATAAAGAGATGAAAGAAGGTAGACTTATTGAATCCCCTATTTATATTGAAGGAATGATTTCTGAAGCGAGTGCAATCCATATGTCTTATGCACATTATCTTGGCCAAGATGTAAGGCGATCAGTTTCTCAGGGAATTAATCCCTTCCAATCAGAATATTTTACCGTAGTTAATGGATGGGGAAAGAGAGATGAAGTATTAAAAGACCAAAATCCAGCGATAATAATGGCTACCTCCGGTATGTTGGAAGGTGGTCCTTCGGTTGAATATTTTAAAGAAATTGCAACAAAAGAAAATAATAAAATGATTTTTGTCTCATACCAAATCAATGGCACTTTAGGAAGACGTGTTCTTGATGGAAATACAAATGAAGTTAGTATGATGGATAAAAATGGTAAAGTCAAAGTTATTCCATTAAGATGTAAAACTCAAAAAATTGATGGCTTTAGTGGACATAGTGATTTTAACCAAATATTGAATTTCGTTTCCAGAATAAAACCTAAACGAGTATTAGTGAATCACGGAGAACGTACTAAGTCAGAGAATACTGCAAGTACAATATATAATAAATTAGGAATACGATCATCAGTTCCTGATAATAGAGAAATTCTAAAATTACGATAATTGTAATTGTTTTTTTTTATTTTTTTTAATAGTTTGGCTTAAACAATAGACTTTTTAGGGTAGTATGTTTTTACATACCTCTGAGCTGGATTATGGCTATAAAATACAAATGTTTAGAATGCAATATTGTTCTTTCTGGTGAAGGCGCTTCTCGTCATTATCTTGCGAATCCAACCCATAAGTTGGAAAAATTACCTCCTCCCCTTAAACCAATTAAGAATACTAGAGAAGATAATTGAAATTCTCAGATGGTTTAGAGACGAAATTAATTGCCTTATGCATCGAGAAATATGTAACTTAATATCTTTTTATTGATATGCCTATGTATTCAAAAATATTAGGAACTTTTAGTCATATACTTCTTAGTTTGTTTTATCACTTAACAATGATGAAACAGTTTAGAGAAAGTTTACCCTTTCTAAAAATATTATTTTTTAAATTGTTTCTAGCAAATTGATCGATGTTTAAATTTTTTATTAATTATTTATTCGCAATTTTATTTACTCTTTATAATTGTTATCTATGAAATAAGATTAATCTCAATGGTCTAGTATTTGAGAATGGAATTGTAATATATCTATTAAAACCTTTGCCGAAGAGTTACAAATTTGTTTATTTAATGATACGTATTTAAGAATAATTATTGTACTAAACATGAATGAAAAAGTATGAAAACATTACAATTTGTTCCGTTTGACTTGTCTATTAAATAGTTGTATCAATTCACTTGTATTTGTGGAATCTTCAGGTTTTTTATCAAATCGTATTCGTCCAGAATATTTGGGAAACCTTAAAGCTACTCCAAAATTTTTCTGTATTAAACCATAAGCAGCTGTATGTGATGGACTGAGGGTAATTTCAGACGCTATGACTTCTAGAACTAATTTAGGTGTATACCATATATCCATTTTCAAATTACTGTTTACATTATAAGGCTTTGTTTCTATAACATAATTTTTTAGTTCATTATAAATAAGTTCTAAATCGCGATCAGAAAATCCAGTTCCTACTTTACAAATACTTTGAAAGTTATCAGAATTTTTATCATATGCAGCTAATAAAAGAGCTCCATAGTAGCCTGTACGCTTTCCTTTACCTAATAATGCACCAATTACGGTGAGGTCAAAACTATCCCCTAATGTGTTATCGTATTCTTTTTTTAATTTCATCCATAAGAACTCCCTTGCACCTGCTCGATATTTACTATTTAATTGCTTTAACATTAATCCTTCACAACCATCATCTTTGGCTTTACGAAAAAACCGTTCTATTTGGTTTAGATTTGATGAGACAATTTGCTTGACTAATTCTATAGTGTGATTCTTATTTTCCTTAACAATTGATTCTAAAATTGTTCTTCTTTTTGTGTACTCATATTGAGTCAAATTGTTTCCTTCTAAATACAGGATGTCAAATAAGAATACCTTGATTGGATACTTTAGTATAACGTCATTTATGTTATACTTTCTTTTTCTATGCATTAATTCCTGGAAGGGTTGAATCCTTTTAGTTTCTAAGTGAAATGGTACTATTTCTGCTTCTAAAATGCAGTTGTCAATGGAAAATTTCTTTATTGTATCCACAATATCAGGATAATGGTTAGTTATTTTCTCTAGGCTTCTAGAAAATAATTGTACTTTTAAGCCATCTTTGTGGATTTGGACTCTTTCGCCATCCAGTTTATATTCAAAAGCTATCATCCCATTCCCTTTTTTCAATCCTTCTATAGGATCCATTATTCTTTCAGCTAGCATTGGTCGAATAGGTTTTAGTGGTGTTATTTGTAATTCATTTAAACCTTCTAGATCTTTCTTAGATAATATCTCTGCAATTGTTCCCAGATCAGTATATACATTATAGGTTTCTTCTATCTTTTTCCGGTTATTTCTATTTCCTGTAAAGGCTATTGCTAAAGCATCAATAATAGAATATTCAGCTATACCTAATCTCAAAGTTCCAAGGAGAAATTTGATGATATATTTGCTTTCTAATGGTGTGGCATCATTCAACAAACTACTAACTAGACGAAGTTTAATAATTTGAGACTGTGAGCCTGTGGATTTCGCTATTTTTTCAAAGGTAGAGTATATTCTTTCGATAGTAATTTTCTCGCTAACGAGGGTCTGCTGATATTTATTTTTTGCAATTTCTTTTGCGGTATCCCCTAAATCTCCAACTCTTCCATATTTCTCTTCAACTTCTTTAACACTAATTCCTGAGGATTCTGCTATAGCTTTAATGGTTAATTTTTCTCCTAATCCTAATTCGTCTCCTTCATAGGCAGGAGAAAGTTTTCCTTGAAGGAGATAAATTATTTTTTTGATGGTATTAACTGGAGTCCTTTTAAAAAGAGTTACTAAGTGATCGATTAATACTAATCTGCTATTGGTCTTGTGCATATCTTCAAAAATTTCTGTTAGAGTTAAAAAATCCAATAATAATCCTTTATTAGGTTGATTATTTATAAAATATGATTTAAATTTTCAGAAATAAGTATAAAGTATATAACTAAAAAGATATAAAAAATATCAATATGGGTGGAGTAAAGAAAAAGACAATAAGTTCATCTAAAGCTACAGGACAACAACCAAGCGATGGAACTAACAAACTAAAGAAGGATGAAACGAAGCCTCAAATCAAAAGTCAAAGACATAAATCTTCTGTAATAATAGAAGATATCAATGATGTAAGTATATTAAAGGGAATGAAGGCAATTACTGTCCAATCTATATCAAAAGTTTTAGGAGTAAAAATCTCAATTGCAAATAATTATATTAGAAATTTGGAATCAAAAGGAACAGTTAAATTTATTGGAGGTTATAGTGGACATAAGGTTTACTCTCTTAATACTAGTTAACAAAACTCTTGTATGTTCTGGTCCAACTTTAGTCAACTGCTGTTTTTATAGTTAATGTGTCTATAGACCTTAAATTAGCAAGAACATCAATCTTTGAAGTTATTTTACCTATGAGATTCATGGAATACGAGACAGTGGCATCTTTTAGGAAAAAACATATCGAACCACTTGATGTCATTAAAGTAATATCCCCCTTTGAAAACTTTTTTCGAGGTTTTTCTTGACCAATGTTCAATTGTGTTTGGATGTAACAGAATACATCAACATAATAATGAACTGATCCATGAAGAGGAAAAACTCTTAGCAATTGAGATATAGTAAGAGGAGCTAAATGACGGATAAGTTGCCCCGTTAGGACTTCTTTCTTCTCTATTATTCCTTTTATATCTATTCTAGATACTGAGGAAAAATGGGTTTCATTTGACATTCTATCCACTTAATAAAGGTTGGCCAGCAATTACCTTAAATTCGTAACGTTTAATTATATTTAAATTAGCTTTTGCAGTATTCTTGGTTGAGGAATTAAACAATAAAGAAATTGATAAAACCCTAGAGGATACTAAATTAGAAAATAAAAGAGAAGCTAAAGTTAAAAAATCGTCCAAACTTCAGAAAAAAGAATCGCGTCCAAAATCAGAAACAAAAACATCAAAAAATCGCTCAAAAAACAAAAAGGTATTAGAAGAACTCGAAGAATCAACACCTCAAGTACCAGAATCTTTACGTAAAGAAGAATTTGTAGAATATGACGAATCTGAGTTTAGCTTACGAGAAATTGCTAGTGAAGGCCAAGAAATTTTGATTGGCCCAAAAAGGTTAACAAGATTTGAAAAAGCAAGGATAACAGGGGCTCGTTCTTTACAGATATCATATGGTGCCCCCCTTATGATTAAAGGGAATGTTCATGAAAGAAGCTCTATTTCCCTGGCTATTGAAGAATTAGAAAAAAAAGCTTTACCTATATCAATTAGAAGAACATTACCTAATGGAATTTACCAAGATATTCCCATAGAATGGTTGAAAACCTAATTCTTACCATATGTTTTTATAGTTTTAAACTCATATTGAAGCCTTATAAATGATTGAAGAAGGTAGTAGTAAATCATCTCTAGCAACTCCTCCATTAAATTTACTTTTTAACACGTCATTATTAGGAAAACAAAATGTATGGGAAATAAATATTTCCAGTTTATTAGAATTACTACTGAAAATTATTAATTCTAGTGAAAAAAAAGATCTTAGAATTTGTGGTATTGCTGCATGGTCATCTACTCTTATCTATCGATTGAAGGTGGAAAGCATTTTTCAGCTAGAAAAACTTTCCATGGAAAAAAAAAATTATGATGGCTCGACCGAAAAGGAAATTCCTAATTTAAAATTAATAGATTTTCCTTTTAGATTATCATCAACTTATCCAGTATCTTTGGAAGATTTACTTAATGTACTAGAAAATATTATTTCCTCTTTAAATAATCCCAGCATAAAAAGGAGAAATCTTGTAGAAATAGAACCAATAGAGATTTTTGATTTTGACCATTATTTAGTTAAATTTGAAAAAATTTTGGAAGAAAAGGAAAAATTTATAATGCATTCATTAAGATTAACCGAAACTATCCTATTTAGTAAATTTATTGAACAATTAGATCGATTAGAGGTAGCAAGAATTTTTATAGCTTTACTGCATCTTGCCATGAAAGGAATGATCGATTTGATACAATTAGATGAATCCTACGATATAGAAATAAGAAGAAGATCACAACTATGATTAATATAAATAAATCTCATTTATAATACTATATTGATTTTGAAAGAGAGTCTTCCGGAAAGAGAAATTGTAGCAAGGGTAGAGGCTGCACTATATTCCTCTGGAAGACCTATGTCCCTTGAAGAATTAGTGAAAGCAACGGGATTGAATTCAAAAGAAAAAATAAAAAAAATACTTTTGGATTTAACAAAAAAAATTAATGAAGTATTTTATGCATTAGAATTAAAAGAGTTACAAGATGGAAATTATGTCTTTCAACTAAAGTCAGATTATGGTCCTCTCATAAGAAAATTTGCTAAACAACCACTACTTCAATCATCTGCATTAAAAACTCTGTCCTATGTAGTATATGAACAACCAATTACTTCTAAGAGATTGGTACAAATACGGGGAAGTCAAGCATATTCACACGTTAAATATTTAGAACAATTAGGATTTATAGAACACGAATCAGTCGGGAGGTTGAAAGTTTATAAAACAACTAAAAAATTCCAGGATTATTTCGGAATATCTGATTTGAATATAATAAAGAATAGTATAACCTTAAAACCTTAGAAAAGTCTTAATTAGAGATTTTAGCATTTCTAACAATGCGAAAGTCCATTGAAAATTTGGCTGGGAATAAATTTACTGGTGGTCGGCTTAAACCATCAAGGATGCGCCGAAAATCGGAAATCGATAGATATCCCCATGAACCTCTGGTAGGAAAAGATAGCATCGTTCTAAGGCGAGTTAGAGGTGGTAATCTTAAATTGGCACTAAAACATATTGAATTTCTTAATGTAAATGATAAGGAAAATAAAAAAACAATTAAAACAAAAATCATTAGAGTAATTAAGAATCCTGCTAACAAAGATTATGAGAGGCGTGGAGTCCTAAGTAAAGGTGCTTTTGTTGAAACCGAATTAGGAATTGCTAGAATAATTTCAAGACCAGGTCAACATGGAAGTATAAATGCTATACTGACAAAGGATACTGCTTAAAGATAACTAGAACTCTCCTTTATTTACGTTTAAATTTTTAGACCACTATTTTCATAACTGAAAATTAAAATAATGAATACCTGTCATAAAAATTATTGAAAGATTATGATCATATTATAATTTGGCTAGATTACTTTAATAAACACCTTTCAAAAAAAAAGGGAAGACGAATGAAGAGAGAAAATGCAATATTCGATCCAACATTTTCTGAATTATTCCAGGCGGCAAGAGAGGAAGGAATAGACGTAACTTTGGATAATTCAAATGATCATGCCCGTTTTCCTCGTCGATCATATGTTCGTTCTGGATATATTATGATTCCGAAAATATCCAATAAAAAAAAATCAGAAATAATTTCTTCGCTATCATCCAGGATATTATCTCAAAGAACAAAGAATAAGAGAACAAAATAATCCAAGAATTAATAAACTATTTTTTTAATTTCTTTTATCAATTTTATTAATTTATGTTGACCGAAGGATATGAAAACAAGGAATTTGCAATATAAACTCTTGACAGAGGTAGGTGAAATTATTCACAAGGCGAAAAGTGGTCGCCTAATCTTAAAACTTTTTGAGATGACAAAAATTAATGCTGGTGACTCGATATTAGATTCCCACGGAAAAAAAATTGGAAATGTAAATGAACTTATTGGTCCAGTGAATTCGCCATATGCTTCGGTAATATTATTAGATGGGAATTTTAAATCCAGAACAGGTGAAAAAGTCTTTCGGTTTATTTCTAAAAATCCCCAAAGAAGTTTTACAAAAGGAGTTAAAAAAAATCGTGGCCAAAAAGTGAGGCGGAATAAGTAATGGTGTTTCTCGAATACTGTAGTAATTGTCCAGAGTGTAATTCGGGTCTAATTCATGATTTTAGCAAAGGCGAATTTCTCTGTCAAAATTGTGGATATGTTGTACTCGATGAAGTCAATGATTATGGTCCAGAATCCATATCTAAAGATTTTGAAGAAAAGAGTCGTATTGCTAGAGCTAGTGGAGCAATGAGTTTTTCGCAACACGATTATGGTTTGAGAACAGAAATAGGAAGCGGTTTAAAAGATTATGGAGGAAAAGCAATCAATTCTCAAATGGCAGAACATTTAACAAGTTTAAGAAAATGGCATTCTAGAATACGCGTTTCCTCCTCAAAAGATAGACGACTGTCTAATGTTCTATCTAAAATTTCAGAAACCTGTTCTAATCTCAGTTTGCCAAAAATATTAATTGAAACTGCGGCAATGATTTATCGAAACTATGAAAAAAATAAAGATGCAAAAGGAAAATCAGTTTCTTGTATATCAGCTGCTACAATTTATTTAGCATGCAAAAGATGTTCCATTGTCAGATCTCTAGACGAAATTGTTGAGGCAACGGGTATATCTTCTAATGACAGATCTACGTTGAAGCTAGCTTCAAAATACTATAGGATAATGTCTATGGAATTAGGAATATACAATACTAATTTTGAGGAACAGGACAGTAAGAATAATCAGCCACAAAATAATGATAAATCTAAAATTTCTTTTTTCTTACCTAATTATTCGTTAATCAAAGCAGATGATAAAACTTCTATAACTAAAACAAAAAATAAGTTGAATGGTATTTCTCATTCTCTTTCAATAGATCACTACATAGCCAAATTAATCAATCTTGCTAAATTGGACACAAGAATCGAAAGACTAGCCATAGATCTAGCACATAAAACATCAAAAAACTTACTTGTCGATGGAAAATCTCCCAACGGTATTGCTGCGGCTTACATTTATTTATCCTCAGTTCTTCTAGGGATGAATATTCTACAAATTGATGTTTCAGGGCTTGCTGGGGTAACAGAAGTTACTATCAGAAATCGGTGTAAAGAAATTCTTTGTAGTTCTAAAATTATAATCACAATTAGACCAACTTTCAAATAATATACTTTATAATTTGATACAACCTAACTATCAAACCGATCGCATGTCTGACTTTTTTGAAATAGAAAGATTGGTCGAAGATTTAGCCAAGATATACTCAACCGCTTGTGCGACCTCATGGTACAAAGTTAATAATATTTCTAACCCAACTATTGGTGAATTTAGAAACAAAGTTATAGAATTTATGAAACATTTTGAATATACTCTTTCTACTTTTCCACAAAATAATGAAGGAGAAAAATTAAAAAAATATGCAGGTAGCTTATTAAATAAAGAAATAGAAAGAGTACAAAATGGTGAAAATAAAGAAGTAGAAAAACGTTATAAATATTTTGTAGATTATTTATGATTATATTATAAATTTTAGTTTTAAAATACTTAAATTTATTGTTATTCCATTTAAGATTTTTTGTAAACCAGAATTTTCTAGGCTAAGTTTAGACCATATATGCTTAATGAGTTTGGTCTTATTTTGAGTTTCATTTAATTAATTCAATATTTAAAGCATTGTTAAACCTTTGTTAATTCGATTTACTTTAGTGGTCAGCCTTCAAAATTAAACTTATACAACCATTCATAACAGTTTCAAAATTTACTCTCAAAATTTATCTTTTCGATCGGGATATCCACCCTATATTCAAATACTTTATGATCTTATATTATTAGATAGTTTTTATTAATGAAAAAAAGGATCTATGATTTGAATTATTTTAGTATTTAATTACTCTTGATATTGTCATTAAAAATGACTTAACTATAAATATTGTACTTTTGCAAAACACTTAATTTATGTCGCAAAAGGTACCAGATTATGACATTATTATAGCAGGTGGAGGGTTAGCAGGTATGATTGTTGCTACATCCGCTGCTTATTATTCGAAACAATCTTTAAAAATTCTTGTTATTGATAGAAATTCCTTTGTGGATCTGGGCAAAAAGACCCTGAATGGTTGGATTTGTGGAGATGCAGTAGGAAAGAACAGCGTTGATTATATGACAAGTAGAATAGGCATATCTTGGAGTTCGCCTGAAATTGAACATCCTGTAAAAGGAGTAATAGCCTATTCTCCTGATCATAAAACTGGAATTTCTTTTGATGGTGATGGCTATATACTCAATAGAAGGCTATTACCTCAAAAACAGTTACAAGATGCTAGAAAATTAGGAGTTGAAGTAATGGAAAATGTTGCTCTACGATCCTTGTTAAAAGATGATAGTTTTGTCACTGGAGTAGAAGGTGAAGAACTTAAAACGAAAAAAGTAATAAAAAAAACTGCAAAATTAACGATTGATTGTACAGGTGTAACATCTGTCCTTCGAACAAACTTACCAATCAAATCATATATTGAAAAAAAGATAGATAGAAATGATTTAGAATCCACTGGTCGTTACATTTATAATTTTAAGGTAAATGGTGAAGATAAAACGTACTTTGATCCAGACTATTGTATAATTCATTTAGATCAAAAATTAGCTCCTGGAGGTTATGCATGGGTTTTTCCTAAAGGTCGTGATAAAGTGAATATAGGATTAGGAGTACAACAATTAGCCTTTAATTTGTATAATAAAAGTTATGGTACCACTAAGAATCTAAAAAATCTAATTGATGAATATGTTAAATTAAATCCAGTCATTTCGGAACCAGAACTTCCTAATACCGAAGAAGATCAAGATAATTCCTGGGGGACATGGCAAGTTTCTGTAAGAAGACAAAACGATTGTATGGTAGGCAATGGTTATATGTTAGTAGGAGACTCAGCATGGATGCCAAAACCTTTGGATGCAGGAGGAATTGGACCAGCCATAATTGCAGCAACTATTGCTGGAAAAAATGCTGTAGAGTCAATTCAAGCTTCAGATGTATCAGAGAGTAGTCTTTGGAAATACAATACTGATTTCGTTAACGAATATGGATATAAAACAGCTGGGTTAGAAATTTTCAGAAGGATGTTACAAAGTTTATCAAATGAACAAATAGATTACGGTATGAAAAATTTTCTTTCAAAATTTGATGTTGAAAAAATAAGTCAAGGAGAACATCCTGAATTTAGTACAGTGGATAAACTAGGAATGTTAATAAGAGGTGCTTTAAATAAAACTTTGTCAGAAGATTTAAAATATACCTCACAAATGAATAAAAAGTTAGTAGAACATTATCACAATTATCCACAAAATCCAGAAGGGTTTACTAGTTGGAAATATAAATTAGATGGATATCTAAAAGAAGCGTACTCATATTTCGAAAAAAATAAAAATGTAATATGATTATGTGAGTTGATGAATTAATGGGAGTCTTTGAGCCTTCTATATTTCTATCAATCTTTCCTTATCTTTTTATATCTTTGTTTCCAATCTTAGGTATTATAATTGTGACAAGATCACTATTAAAAAATAAGTAATTTATTTTATTAAACACGGTAATAGTTCTTATATAAATTACAAATCCAAACAGAAATACATCAAACTTATTTTGTAGATGATACAATAATAGATCCTCCCATTAACTTGGTTCTAAAATCAACTTGTGAAAAATGTTTTTTTAACAATAAATTTAATGAATTATTTTGTGGCCATTTTAAAAAAGTCCCATATAATGTTTGAAATTTAAGCCCAGTTTGTCTTGCTATTACATAAGCAAAAATTTTAATAATATATTTTAAATATATGGTAACTCCTAATCGTATTATCTTATTATCAGGTTTTCCTAGATCTACTATTAAAAATCTTCCATTTTTTTTTAATATTCGATGAATTTCAGAAACTGCAATTTCTAAATTAATTGCATCTCTTAGGGAATAACCGCACATTACGACATCGAATGTATTATCTTTAAAAGGCATATGCTCAAAAATACCAGAGGATATGAGTTCTACAACTAATCGTTGTCTAGAACTTTGTAACATTTCAAATATCGGATCGTACATAACTATCCTCACCTCATCTGCAGTGAGTTTATATGTTGTCAATGACATATTACCAAAACCAGAACCTGCATCCAAAACAAGATCACCTGATTTTACATTTCTGCTGATACCTTCATAACGATATAAGTTATCTTTTCCAAGTGATATTACTCTATTAACTTTATCATATACTGGTATAATATCACGTAAGGTTGAAATAACTTGTTTCCAATATGAAGCTCCTAATCCTATCACATGTAGATTTAATTTGTCTACGTATATAAGATAAGAATATTTTGTTTGCTTACTATTATAGCATCATCTTCAACCAAATATTGATTAATGGCATTCTTTAAAGTATATTATGGCCCGTGAATTTATCTGCAAAGAATGTGGCTCTCTTTTAACTCATTCCAATGAATTAACTTTAGAAAGCATGAAAGAAATACATTCCCAGCTTTGTATTATTAAACGACAGAAACTAATAGCTGCTCAATCTATTCAAGAAATTTCTTCGAAGCCTTCTCCTATGATGCAATCTACTGTTCAAGTATCACAGGGTTCCACTAATATACCATCATCTATGGCGCCTTCTACTAATAAGCCGGTTGTCGGTGAAACAACTATCACTCTTACAGGAAGTGGAACGGATCATTCCAAAGTTGATGGCCCTATTGATACCTCTTTCAAATCTAAACGCCAACACGCTGGCAAATTTAAAGGTATTAATGTTTGGGGACCTGTTGATGCTCCTGGACAGTTGGG
>JAICHH010000010.1 GCA_025922715.1 Nitrososphaeraceae archaeon | reverse complement strand
TTCTTTTTGTAGTTGCTTTCTTTGCTGGTGTTGTTGTTCTTTTTGTAGTTGCTTTCTTTGCTGGTGTTGTTGTTCTTTTTGTAGTTGCTTTCTTTGCTGGTGTTGTTGTTCTTTTTGTACTCATGGCAGATGTTGATTTTTTATTTGTTTTTCTACTACTGGATTTTGTTTTTTTATCCATAGACAAGTATATAATTAAACTACTTATTCTTATATTAATCGGAAACAGAATAAAATAATTATTTTTTCTTGAATATAGTCTCTAATTATTATAAACATAAAGATATAATTAAAGGAAGGTATTAATAAAAATAAGGTAATTTATTAAAATAATAAATTAATTTTAATTTGATTTTCTGTTTAAGTATTTATCATACTAAATATACAATCATTAAATTTCAATTAAAAAAAAGAATTTAGAATATTAAAATATGTTCTATCTATTCACTTGAATTAGTCAAATATATAGGATGATATTTATATTATAAAATAATAAATTAATTTTTATCCTTTTTAATTCAAATACAAAAATTTTGTTTTAATTTGAAATGTGATCAAATTGGAAATAAATAGACAACATAAAAAATTCATTTTTTAAGGTTTAATATAATATTTAATTTGTTATTTATCAGATCATTTATTTTTTTGCCATTAACTTTACCACGAAGAATAGTCATACATTTTCCCATCAAAGCACTCGTTGCCTTCATTCCTTTTTCTTGTATAATCAATACATTATCTTCTATAATTTTATCAATTATTTTTTCAAGTTCTTCATCACTAATCGACTTGATTCCAAGAACCCTGATTGATTCATCAACACTTTTTGTTGTTCTATTCATCAACTTTTCCATAATCAAATTAATTGATTCTTTAGCAATAAGACCAGAATCTAGTCTTTTAAAAATATCTAAAAGAATATTATTATTTAATATACTAGAATCATAACCTTGTCTTTCGAAGTTTAAAATATCTTCAGTGAGTTTTGATGCTATAAATGATGGAGAGATTTTAGTTAAACCACTAAGTACTTCAAATATTTCAAAATAGTTAGAATCAAAAATTTTTTCAGCTAAATTTTTATTTAATTGATATTTCTTTGCTAAGTATGAAATTGTTTCATTCCAAGATTTCGGAACTTTTTCTTTTAGAGGAACAAGAAGATCATCTGTTATTTTAAATGGAGCTATGTCTGTTTCTGGATACATTCGTGCTGATCCTGGTTTTGGTCTACTGTATATTGTTTTTCCATCAATCCTAGCTGCTCTAGTTTCTGATGGAACCCCTGAGCTAACATTATTGAGTCTATCACATATTGCACTTATTGCGATTGACATTTTTTCTCTAGGTCCACCAAGAATAATAAAACCATCTTTGGAGATATCAATATCCAATATTTCATTAACCTTTCTAACTTCTATATCTGTTATACCATAATTAGGTAGCTCATCTGAATGAAATAAGCCTCCGAATCCATAAAATCTTACTAGTTCTCCTAATTCTTTACCTATTCGTATATCTGGATAAGGTTCAAATCCAAATAATCCTTTAAAACCTTTAACACGGATAGCCATGAAAATATTCTCTTTGTTAGAAATTACTTTTTGTACTATTTTAGATGATGAATCCATAAAAATGTTAGTGATATCCATAATTTTATCTCCAATTATAATATCATTTGATTTTCTTTCTCTATTCATTTTTTCAGCAATTAAAATTAAACCATGTTGCCTAATAGTTTCATATTCTATTACTTTTATTAGTTGATCAAGTCTCTGAACTCCTTTTATTTCTACAATACCTTTTCCATTATTAACGGATATGTTTACATCCTGTCTAATACTTCCGAGTCCTCTAGCTACACGTTTAGTTGTCCTCAAAAGCCTTCCTAAATTAAGAGCTATTTTTACTATTTCTGTTGGTGTTCCAGTAACAGGTTCAAGAGCGATTTCAATTAGTGGAATTCCAAGTCTATCGAGTCCATATTCTCTAAACTTTCCATCATCTGATAATAACTTCCCAGAATCTTCTTCTAAACAAATAGTCTGTACCCCTATTTTTTTCCCATCAATCTGTAAATGACCACCATAAGAAATTAACATTGTTCTTTGAAATCCAGAGGTATTTGATCCGTCAATTACTATTTTTCTCATAACATTTATCTCATCAATAATGTTAGAATTAAGAGCAAGAGAGATTATCAATGCAGTGTCCATAGCATCTCTATTTATTTCATGCGGTGGTTCTTCATCTGCTTCAACCAAACAGCTTGAAAGATAGGAAGAATGATATTTGATCGTACGCATTTTTGTAAATTCAAAGATACTCGCTCGATCATATGATCCTAACTCACTGTGGGCAGGACGCAATTTTCTTAAAAAAATAGAATCGTAATTTTCCGCTTCCAAACATTTACAGTTGCAAAATAATTTATTTTTAGTAGATAATTGCTGATGAATTTCAAAACCAACTTTTAAAATTATTTCATTCATATCAATAGTTACATGATTAATTGATAAAATTGTATAATTTTAACTATTAGGAAATTATTCCTCTACAATAGGAGTTATAAAAGTAATCTCATTTGAAATATTTTCCTGCATTTTATTTCTGATATAATCTAAATCATTATAATTTGCTAAAAGCCACATAGCTTTTACCATGGCAGTTTCAGAAAGCATATTAGATAGTGATATTATACCAATCTTTTGTAGATCTCTACCTGTATCATAGACGTTTAGGTTTGTTCTACCCCAAATACACTGAGATGTCATAAAAACTAACATTCCAGACGCTATTGCATCCTTTAAATAAGAAAAACAATTTCGATTAATATGACCTAAGCCTGTTCCTTCTATAATTATTACTTTGTATCCTAATTTTTGCACATTTTCTATTAATATTGGATTAAATCCTGGATAATATTTTAATAGAAAAACCCTATCATCAAACTTAGTTTTTGATATTATATTGAATTCTTTGTTTATTTTGTTTCTATTCTTGTTTTTATGTAAAATTATATTTGAAGGAATTTTTTGTATTTCTACTCGATCGTCTTGTACAACCGCAATTGGAGGAATATCTATTGATTTAAATGCGTCACGTTTACTTGTATGATTTTTCCTTACTCTTGTACCTATATGACAATATATTTCTTTGTCAGATATGCTCCCATGCATAGCCACAAATACTCCAGAATAATCCAATTGGGTTGCAAAAATAACTGATGCAATAAGATTGGAAGACGCATCAGAAGAAGGTCGATCAGAAGATCTTTGTGCCCCGACTATTATAACAGGAATAGGAAGGTCTTGTAACGCGAAACTTAATGCAGCTGCAGTATAACTCATTGTATCAGTACCATGAGAAATTATTATACCATCATAGTTTCCAGAATTAATCTTCTCTATTATTTTATTAGCTATTAAGTGCCAATGCATTGGACCAATATTTTCACTATATTCATTAAATAAAATTTCAGTATCAATTGAAGCATAAAGAGAAAGTTCTGGAATAGAAGTATATAGATCTTTAGCTGATAAAACAGAGGTGACACCTCCTGTTCGATAATCTATTTTACTAGCAATTGTTCCCCCCGTACTAATTAGAGCTATTTTTGGTAAATTGGAAATTTGTGAAAGATCATTATCATTTTTGTGTTGGGATTTCAAAGAACTAGAATTGTATAGGTTCTTTTTTGGTAATTCTTCTGTTTCGATAGAAAATGAAGATACTTTGGTGATAAATTTTATCTTTTTTAACATTATACCTACATTATAACCATTAGGCAGTTTAATTACTATATGATCCCTTTCACTAGACTCATATCTTGGCATAAGCCTCCCTGAGATAACAGAGCTATTATTTAAAACTACATTGACTATATCACCTACCTTAATATCATTAAGAATAGATTGAAGATCATCGTTAGTTGACATAGCTATAACTTATCCTATAATTATAATTTAATTCTATCAAATAATACTATTTATACAGTTATTGATTATTAATGCTGTTCATTATATCTTTTCCATAAAAGATTTAATCTCTCTATACCATTTATTTCTTCTATTACTTTTGCAGTTTCAAAATGAACTAAGTCTTTCCAATTTTCTTTTTTAACCATATTTTCTCTGATTCGGGTACCTGAAAATTTTTGTCTCTCAAATAATAAAGGTTGAACAATTTTTTTTTGTCTTTCCTGAAATAAAGCTATTGTAAATGGATCATTTGTAAAAATAACATCATAGGATGGAACTAATAAGTCAAGATTATGAGTCCATAATGCATGAATATTTGTATCAGGTACTGGAATAATAAGGATATTTCGGACATCAATTTCATCAATATGAATTAAGGTATTTCTAATCATTGTTATCCTTTCACCTGCTGTAAAGGGGTTTCTTAGTTCATAACTTATCTGCGCACTGCCAACGACTATAATCAATGTTGAGAGCTGCCGCAATGCAAATTTTATGGCTTCAATATGACCTAGATGTAATGGTTGAAATCGACCTATAAGTAAACCTATAAACATACAAGAAAAAAGAATAAACATTAATTTAAAGGATCTAAATAATCTATCTTAATAATATAGCATACTTTTTAGTATAGAATAAGAATAATAATTAGACATTTCAGATGATTATTTTAGAGGTTAAGTTTTATATTTATTATCATTAATCCTAGTATTAATGACATTGTGATAACAAAAAATCCTCCTGCTAAAAAGCCATATTGTGTTTTTGGAGTATGTGAGTGTCCTGATCTATATAACAGAAAAGATCCAAATACACCTACAAAAAGTATTAGTGTAATAATTATTGTTTCACTTATTGTTTGTAGTGATCTTGATGGTACAATGGTAAATCCTTTAGGTACATTCCCACCTTCAAGAATAGCATTTATTAAACCAGTTGATAATGCAAAAAAGAAAACCAGATAAATTACAGATATTACAATAATGAGTTTTGATTTACTATAGTTCAATAAAAGATAGCATTTAAAATAAATATAAATACCTTTTTTTAAATTATTATTGAGATTAATTTAATTCTTTTTTAATATATTATATATAATGAATATAATGAGATGTAGTATCTGTGAAAAGGAAAGAATTGAAACTTCTGAATATTGTATTTATCATACTCAAGCCAGAAAATATCTTCAAGCAAGTCATAAAAAATGGAATAAAGCTTATTCTACAAATTTAACATGGGATCAATATCTAGATAAATTGTCAAAATTAGAAAGTGTTGGTATTTGGATTAAGCAAGTGATTGATATAGAATTAAAAAAATGTTAATGGGATATTTACATTTCTCCCATGCCACCCATGCCACCTGGTGGCATTCCTCCACCTGGTGGCATTCCTCCACCTGAGGATTTACTGGATGCAATTACATCATCAATTCTTAATATCATTGATGCTGCTTCAGTTGCAGATTTAATTATCTGTTCTTTTACACTTACTGGTTCAAATATATCTAATTTTGAAATATCAGTAATCTTTCCAGTTTTAACATCAATGCCCATCCATTTGGAACCCTTGCTCTGTTTTGCTCTAAGATCAGTTGTTGTGTCTATAGGGTCCATTCCTGCATTTTCTGCTAATGTGATAGGTATTACCTCAAGAGCATCTGCAAATTTTTCAGCAGCCAATTGTTCTCGTCCAGATAATGTACTTGTCCATTCTCGAAGTTTTCCAGCAACATAAGCTTCTGGAGATCCACCCCCAGCAACAATGTATGGTTTTTCCAAAACATCTTTTGTAACCATTATTGCATCATGAATAGAACGTTCTGCTTCATCTACTACTCTCTGAGATCCTCCTCTTATTAAAATAGTTACGGATTTTGGATGTTTACAACCTTCAACAAATACCCATTTATCAGTTTCAACTTTTCGTTCTTCAACTAGGTCAGCATTTCCTAAATCATCAGGCACTAGATCATCTATATTGTTCACTACACGAGCCGCAGTAGCTCTTGCTAATCGTGTCATATCACTTTCTTTAACTCTACGAACTGTGAGAATACCAGATTTTGCTAAATAGTGTTGAGATATATCATCGATCCCTTTTTGACAAATTACCACATTAGCACTAGTATTTTTAATCTTATCAACCATATCTTTTAACATTCTGTTTTCTTCTTCAAGAAACATTTTCATCTGATCTGGAGAGCTAATGTTTATTTTTGCATCAAATTCAGTCTTTTCAATTTCCAAAGCACAATTTAATAATGCAATCTTTGCTTGATTTATTTTCTTAGGCATTCCCCCATGAACTACTTCCTTGTCTAGTACTATTCCTTTAATTAATGTAGAATCTCTTAATGATCCACCTGATTTCTTTTCTACTTTAACATCATCAATATCTACTTTATATTTTGAATCAGTCTTATCTGTTACTTGTAAAACTGCATTTACTACAAGTCCAGCTAATTCTGGAGCTTCCTTTGAGACAAGTTTAGTTTGCATTGATGTCTTGGCTATTTTAAGTAATTCACTCTTCTCATTTCCATCTATTTTTTGTGCTATTTTATTAAGAATTTCAATAGCTTTTTGAGCACTTTTTCTATATCCATCTACTATAATAGTTGGATGAACATCATTTGTTATAAGATCCTCCGCTTTTTCAATCAATGCACCAGCTAATACTACTACAGACGTAGTTCCATCACCAACTTCATTATCCGTCGCCTTGCTAATTTCTACCATCATTTTAGCAGCAGGATGCTGTACATCTATTTCTTTAAGAATAGTAGCGCCATCATTTGTAATGGTAACATCACCTAATGTGTCTACTAACATTTTATCCATACCACGTGGACCAAGACTTGAACGGACAATTTCTGCTATTAGTTTAGCAGCTGTTATGTTATTCTTTTGTGCATCTCTTCCCTTTGTTTGAGTGGATCCTTCCTTTAATATTAAAACTGGTACACCACCAGCTGAACCTTGTTGAATTGACATTCTATCATTCTCACCTAAAATTATTTATAACAATGTGACAGAACTGGGGATATTTTAATTTTCTGTAATACAATTTTTTATTATATAGAGATTATCCATCAATTACAATAAATATTTAGTAAAATTAATACAAATATTAATTAAATAAGGAATCAAATTGACCGTTCTCTATATCAGCATAAATTTCTTTAGCAGGTTTATTTTCAATCCTTACACCGCTACTGATACAGGATCCAATTATTTCTTTAGAGGTATTTTTCAAGTCAATAGCATAAGATACATCTATCTTCATTCTTGCAATTTTAACTATATTTTCCATGCTAATGTTTCCGACATAATCTTTTCCTGATGTTCCAGACCCCTTAGTGATACCAGCTTCTTTGGCTATTAATGCGGTAGTTGGAGGTATGCCCACTTCTACAGTAAATTTTTTTGTATCAGAATCAACCTCTACTTTAACAGGAACCTTCATTCCTGAGAAATCTTTGGTTTTATCGTTAATAGTATTTACAACTTGCAAGACATTAATTCCAAGTGGTCCCAATGCTGGTCCAAGAGGGGGTCCTGCACTAGCTTCTCCTCCAGTTACTAAAGCGGAGATAGTTTTTTTATCGCTCATGTCAAAAATAATATTTTTCCGAAATATAAATCGTCATCATATCATCATATGTAATTAAAATTATTTTTATGTTTACACTTTTATATAAGTATAAACTATCCACTTGCTTTTTTTAAATAATTTGCATCTACAGTAACAGGAATTTGATACGGAGAATCAAGTAATACTACAGTAGCTTCTTGTTTTTCATAATCAACACGTATAATCTTTGCTTTCATCGATTTAAAAGGTCCAGCTATAACTTCTACTGTATCATCTATGCTTAACTCTGTTACTACTGGTTTCTTTACAAGATACTTTTCAATATCACTAAAAGGAAGATCTCCTCGTATTTGTCCACGAACATGTCTAACTCCGTATAATGCATCATATGCAATATTTGAATCAGGAGCTTCAACAATAACATAACCCTTGAAATTCTCCAAGATAAGAATAGAACGTAAACTTATTCTTTTTGAATTAATTTTATTTTGTAAAATATTTGCAACGACATTTTCTTGACCACCTGTTATTCTAATTGCAAAAAATTTTGAATCAGAATCTTGAATATCTACGTTATGGTTATTTTTAATTGATGGATTCGACTGACTATTTAGAGTATTAGAATCAACTTTTTTTACATTTTTAGTTTTCTCATCTTTAGATAAAGTATCTGTATTATTAGATTCTAGTTCATTAGTATCTTTATCATAATTATCATTATCAGACTCTATAAGATCATTTAGATTATCATCTATATCTTTTTTGTTTTTCATTAATTATAATACAATATTTTACGATTACGGTATATTATAAATTTATTTTATATTTTTAAATATTAGTATGTATGAAAAGAAAACAAAATTACTTTTATTGTTAATAGATAGTATTGCTATTAACAATTAATTATAAATTCATTAGATTTGAGATATGTAATAGAGGTATTATAATTAAAACTACAAATTCTTTATAATTATACTATTATGATATTTAAATAATAAGGATTAGATAAATGCATAAGTATTTAATAGATATTATATATAATTCAACAAAAATTGAAAACATCTATACAAGTAAATCAATTGGATTTACTCGATAGAAATATTTTAAATGAAATTCAGTGGTGTTTTCCTCTTAAAGAAAGGCCATTTTTAGAGTTAGCTATTCATCATAATATATCAGAAAATGAAGTTATGAAAAGAATACATAACCTCAAACAGATGGGATTGATTAGACAAATTAATGCAATCTTTGATACTAGAAGATTAGGCTACAAGAGTGCACTAATAGCTTTTGCGGTAAAACCTGAAAAATTAGATTATATTGCAAATGAAATAAACAAATATTCTGGTGTTAGTCATAATTATGAAAGGAATCACGAATTCAACATATGGTTCACTTTAGCAGTACCTCCAGAAAAGGACATGAAAGAAATTTTGAATAAAATGTCTTCCCTTGATGGAGTAATAAAATATAGGCTTTTGCCAACATTGAAAATGTATAAGATAGGCGTTAAACTTGACATGGTAAATAATGATTCCTCAAATCCTAAACCTACGGAGACGATCAAAGAACTTAATCCCGAAAAAAGCAAATTGACTGATCAAGATAAAGAGTTTATAAGAGAACTACAAAAAGATATAGAAATAATTCCAGAGCCTTTCAAGAAAAGTGCAGAGAAACTTGGACTAACACAGAAAGAATTATTTAAAAAATCAAAGGAGTTTGAAGAAAACGGGATAATGAGACGTTTTGCTGCTATCTTGAGACATAGAGATGCAGGATTTACCGCAAACGGGATGATAGTCTGGAACGTACCAGAAGAAATGGTAAATAAAGTAGGGTACAAGTTGGCAGAATTTCCCCAAGTAAGTCATTGTTATAGAAGACCAACTTATCCAGATTGGAAATTTAATATATTTAGTATGATACATGCGAGAAGTATAGAAGCTGCTGAAAAAATTGCCAAAGAAATTTCATATATAATTAAAATCTATGACTATAAGATTCTATTCAGTTCAAGAGAATTTAAGAAAGAAAGAGTAAAATATTTTGAGGAGGAGTAATCAATTTGATAATTTTGAATAATCATTGAATAAAATAAAATATATAACAAATAATTAAAAGATAATTGTGTTATCTTCTGAAATCCAATCCCCAAAAATAGAATCCATCAAGTCTTTGGATATAGCAGATATAGCAATTATGAGTCAACTTGCCTATTCCTTCAAGGATGAGTTTCTAAAATATGCTAAAGTTGATTCCTTTACTTCTCCTGATCCCTTTAAAAATGATGATGCCAATATTTATTTAATAATAGTCGATAGAGAAAATATAGATAGAACAATTTCAATGATTATCATACGTAATGATTCCTATAATTCAAGAATACTACTAGATAAGATAATGAATGATAGACTGAAAATAATACAAGTCTCTAAAGAGAAAGCATTGTTACTGAAAAATGAAATGATGCCAAAAGATACAAACAATTTTTATCAATTTAGAAAAGAAGACGGTAAGGTTATTGGATATATTATGTTCGCATTTCAGATATGTGGGCAGCATTATTAAATTTTGGAAACTCATAATATTGGTTCTTTTTTTATTTTTAAATTTTTATCTTCTAAAATTTCAATTCCCATCACTTGAAAAATTAATTTAGCATTTTCTTTTTCTCTAGTTAGAATTTTTTCAGCTATTTTCAATCTATAGGATGGAGTCCATTGTTGTCCAATCTTATATTTTCCTTTCATATTGGTGGGGATTAATTTTATTACAGTTACTTCTTGTACTGAATGCATTTTTGAGTTAAGTTTTTCATAATTACCTTCAGGTTGATATTTTTCCATTAATGAATTTAAAGCTAGTGTTTTCTCTTCCTTATCTTCAATGATAAGTGATTGTCCTTTTATAACTACGCTTTTATACAATGTATCAGCTTGTGACGCATCAGAAGGATGGAAATAATAGGATGGCAAAAAAGCCAAGTGTTGATCTACTTCAAATCCTGTATTTGAATTCCTTTTGATATTATCTATTTTCTCACCAAATCGATAAGAATGCATGTATATACTATCTTGTTTAAGAATACCAGAATTATCTCTTTTTTCAGCTTGAACATACACAAAATTCATCGGTATTATCTGGGGAAAGCCATTGATATCTATAGTTGCGAATCTTCCAACTGCTTGTTTATTTAGAAAATTAATAATATTTTCTTTGGATTGAATTTCAAGTTTTTTTATTAGTTTCATTAGAATTTTATTTCATAATAACTTTATAAAGAGATTAAATATAAAATAATAATAATTTATCTTCTAAAATTATGAATATTGCAATAGAATAAATTTATTCAAAATTTAATGTTCCCTGTTGATTTTTTGTAATATCTTCGTTAAATTCATAAGTAAGAATTTTTTTAACTTTTTCAGCTCTTGCTTTTCCAAAACCGGGAATCAAAGCTAATTCAGATATCGATGCATTCATTGCTCTTGTTGGTGTTTTGAATTTTTTAAGCAATTTTATGGCTAATTTATCTCCTATACCAGGTAATGATGAAAGTATAGATAATTGTTGTAATTGCATATGATTTCCTTTTTTTATTCTCTTAATCAACGGCCCATTAATTGTAATACCAGATTTTATTGCTTTATTCAATAAAATAATTAAAAATTTTGAAGTATAATTTGCCGAAGGAGAATGAATAACTGGTATTCTAAAAATTAATGCAATAGTTGCAAGAGCATCATAAACCTGTAAAATTTTCTCAAATGAAATTTCAATTTCATTAATTTGGCTTTCACCAGAATTTTCAAGTTGTAGATTCAAAATATTTCCTTCTATTATTAAAATAGGTTTAGAATAAAATTGGGTCAAATCGGAACATTGAATAAAAAGTCTTCCATCATATATTGAATTAATTAAATCATGTATTGTCTTTCTTTCAATAGCTATTTCTGGTGCTATAATATAATCCCCTACTGAAAGTCGAGCAAAATCTATTTGTGCACCATCTTCAATTAAGAATTTAGGAACTCTACTATTTCGCTCTCTTTCATCTACTACAATACGAAAAGACACAAATAGAATTAAATATTCGGATTATTGTTTCTAACTAAAAATTAAACTATAAAAATAACTTTTATTTTTGTGTTGTAGATTGTGTTCCTTTTAGCATTTGATTAATCTTATTTTCGACCTCTTTAAGATTTTCTTTTACACGTAATTCTTGTTTTCCTAACACCATAACTCTTGTATTTGCTAATTCTTTTTTTTCGGTAAGTTCTTTTTCTATTGGATCTTTCTCAGATTTTATTAATAAAGGTCCTGCTGCTTTATAAATAGAATCAGATGTATTTGTTTTACTTAATTCCTCCAATGCTCTTTCTGTTTCAACAATTTCTAGTTCAATTTGTTGCTTCTGCATCATAATAGCTTGCAGGTTTTGTTGAAGCTGTTGTAACCTAGATATTTGTTCTTTAAGCCAAGGAGGCAGTTCATTTTCTTGACTCAATTCATTGAATAGTTAAGTAATTGAATATAAATTCATAACGTTATACAAATAACAGATTAGTTATGCATAAATGAGTGGTTTTAATAAGGCGCAAGTAAGAATTGATAGCTGATCTTAATTCTGCCATATCAGAAGTAGAAATTTCAATTATTAAATGTGACATACAATCTGTATTTGATACATATAGTTTAATTTGGGGAGTGACTAAGATTTTTGTATCCGGTTCTAATGCATTATATAAAGATTCTAAAAAATTTTTTGTTTCTGAACGTAAAGAAGGATCAAGAGAAATATTAATTTTAGCTTTGCAGTTTCTCAATATTTATATCATATGCTCCAGCAGCCACTTTAAAATTACATTTTGGACAATTCCAAATTCCACATGCAATTCGCATAAATTTTAATGAGCCACAGGAAGGACAACGTCTTTTTTGTTTAAGAGTTCGATATACTTTACTATATCTTTTTCTAACAGTCGCACCAAATTTTGTTCCTAGACCCTTTAGTACTGTTTGACCTTTTCTGTTTCTATTTACCACCCCTATTTTATCAGCTCCTTTAATCTAGTTCGTAAAGTCTCTGCTTTAACTCTTGCTGTTTGAGCAGTAAATTTTATTTGTTCAAGAGTAAAATAACCAGTTGATCCCTTCTGTATTGCAGTATATTCATTATTAGAATTAGTAGTTATTGTTATCCTTGATTCCATACATGCCTCCTCTTCAGCAGTAGGATCTATAATAATATTATTTCCTATTCGTATTGAAGTTATGGATACTGGTATTGTTCTAATTGGAGGTTCCTGTTTTTTTCCTGTATCAACCACCTTTTCATCATGAATTTCAAAAATTGGTAACTGAGTGCTTAATAATGCAGCAACTACAGCATATGAAGTTGCATCAAAAAGATTGCCATCAGCATTGATTATACTACAATCAACGAAAATAACATAAACTATTTTACCAGGAATTAAAACTAATTTATCTAAGTCTATCATCTGAGATTCTCTGATGCCTCGATCAACTACTCTAGCAAGCTCTATTGTCTCTTCGTCAGGAGGTCCAGGTTCTATGTAGGGAGATGCAATAGGTAGAACTTCTGCAGTTACAATTAATGCACCTTTATTTTCTAATCCTTCAAATGGTGCGCCAGTTTCAACTTTTACACCTGCAATTACTTCTGAATTGCCTAATCTTACCTTAGCAGAACCATCTGCTTTTTTTATTATATTTATTTCTATTTGTAAATCTCTTATATCTTCTAAACTTCTACCATCAAGTCTTTTTCCATTAGTAATTAAATCGAACATCTGTCGTTTACGTAATTGTTCTATTACTATTGGTGATTTTTTTGATAAACTCAATTCTCCTTATTCTCCTCTAATTCTTTCTCTTCGCCTTCAGGCAAATCATTTCCAAAGTATTTTTCTATTAATGCTTTTCTTTGTATTTCATAAACCATTTTACATCCATGAATAGCTTTTTCTACACATTCATTAAATTGAGATTCGGTTAATATTCCATCTAATTGTAATAAGGTTATCTGTTCAAGATTTGGTAAATATGCAACGGGCATATCGGCTGATCCTTCTTTATCTTCAATGTCATTGATATCAAGAACTATTTTATCATTTACTTTTCCAGCAGCACATGCTGCCACCAAGTCTCGCATATTAACTCCAGCATCAGCTAAAGCCACTGATGCTGCGGCAATTCCTGCACATCTTGATCCACCATCGGCCTGTAATACTTCAACAAAAACATCAATAGCCGCTCTAGGATAATCCTCTAACATTATTGCTGGTTCTAATGCTTCACGCATTACCTTTGAAATTTCAACTTCTCTTCTTGAGGGAGCTGGGTTTTTTCTAGTATCTGTTGAAAAAGGTGACATATGATATCTACATCTTAAGACACATCGATCTGGAAGAGCCATATGTTTAGGATGAACTTCTCTTGGCCCATATACTGCTACTATAATTTTGTTTTTACCAAATTCTATAGAGGCAGATCCATCTGCATTCTTTAAGACTCCTATAGTAATCTTAACATCTCTTAAATCATCAATAGATCGACCGTCAGTACGCTTTCCATTTTCATCTATTAGAATTGTTTGATCCATAATCTTTATCCTCTATTCTTAATTAGGTTGAACCTCTTTTGGAGATTCAGTAGTAATATTTGAACTATGATCATTTTCCATATCACTGGAATTGTTATCTGTATTGCTATTGTTGACATAGTCTTCGTTATTCACAGAACTATTATTAGTTTCTGTTTGTGTTACCTCCTCAGAAACATTTAGCAAATCTTTCACTTTTTGTGTTAAATTTGAGGTATGGGCTTCTTCCTCAACTAATTTTATAGCTTTAAAAGCAAGAGCAATACCTTCATCATTTTTTCCAGTTAGAACAAGTATCCCATTTTGCCCAATTAAAATTCTAGTTTGTGTAGCTTGTTCAATTGTTTGTATCATCGAACCTCTTTTTCCTATTAAACGAGGAACACGTGTTGAGGATATTTTTAAAAATTCACCATTAGAAATCTTACCTAAATCCTTTTCCTGAATGGTTAACATTGGATCTCTTGTTCTGTCAAAAGTTATAATTCTCGCTGTTACCAAATCACCCGGCGCAAGTCTTTTTTTCATATCATCTTTTGCAGGAGAAAAATCTCTTCCAAACACATCCTGAGCCGGAAGATGAGCTGAAAAACATGCATTAATATCTACTTCCCAAGATAATGAAGAATTATCTATAATTTTTCCAATAACTATATCATTTATTCTAGGAATATAAACACCTGATAAGGGAATAACTTTTATGCCATCTTTACTTGATTCGGCAATCCCTATCCTAGTAGCAATTATAACATTATCTTTTTTTATTACATTCATTAATGGTCTATAATTTCCTTCTATAATCACATCACCTGGAATAACATATCTCTTCTTTATTTCTAACATGAATTATAATAACATCTCCTTATTAGTAACATTAACAAAGAAAAATATATTGTTTGTATCACTATATAACAATTTTATATCTTTTCTCAAGTCAATTTCCTATTTTAATAAATGGTATTTATTCATTGTTATTATTGTTCTTGAATTTGAGCAGATCCTTTTGTAATAGAATTTATTCTTTCAATAAAAGTTCCACGTATTCCAGCATTTATTTCTATAATTACTTGTAAAGATCCATCCTGAAGCCATTTCTCATCTTTGAGATCTCCTATTCCTTTTATAATACTATAAGACTGAGCAGAAAATTGTGGTGGAACGGTAATAATTAATTGAAGATTTTCTGATTTTAATGGTAAAATTTTTCTAAGAGAATCAATAATTTTTTTTGCTTGTTCCTCGGGTCTCTTGAAGGGATCTATTACTAAACGAATTTGTTCCATCGCATTTTCTATTCTTAATGGCGGATGAGGAAAATGTGTTTTTGGATCAATAAAATTTCTACTAATATATTGAATAATCTGCTTTTTCTTTTCTTCAACCATTCGCCTACGCTGATCAGTTGTAAGATTAACATCACCATGTTCAAGTATTTGTTTTGCAATTTCTATTTGATCTGTAGTTTTAAAATTTTTAATTAATTTCTCATTAGGAACACGTGTACCTTTATTAGCATCTGAATAAATTTCGTCTGAAACTAAAATATTAGAAATATCTACTTTTTTTCCTAGCTTGTAATCTAGTGCTGGGTCAGGTTTAACTAAAATTTCGAATTTATCTGCATTAAGTATTAACCTGACTATTGAGGATTTAGTATCAGTCATAGAATATTAAAAATGAGATTTTGTAATATATATGCATAGAGATTTAATCTAATTGAAATATTTTCAATGTAAAATAAAATAAGAATAATAACTAACGGTATGACTTTTGTTTTTTTCTTCGAGCACCTGGCCCACCGAATTTCTTTGATTCAGTCTGTCTGGGATCTCCAGCGAGCAAATGTCTATCAAATTCAGTTATTTTTTTGCGAATTTCTTGTCTTACACTTTTTGACAATGGATGATCCTTTGGATCACGTCCTCCTTTAGCTTCTCCTGATAAAGCCCGTGATATTGCTACTGCACTTGCAAAAGCTTGTCCCATAAATCCACCACCTTCAACTTTTACTGTGATATCAATTTTATCTCTTATATCTCCAATTATATTCATAGGAGTCAATATCAACTCTTTTGAGATATCAGGTTGTATGATTTCTGCTGGAATATTATTAATTCGAACTTTACCATTTCCTTTGGAAATGATAGCAACTGCTCTTGACGTTTTTCTCTGACCTGGATACAGATCTATTATAGTAGTCTTAGTCATCTCTCTTATTATTCTCCTTTCCAACCTATTTGTTTTGCAACATCTCCAATTGTAATGTAATATGATTCAGATTTTGTTATTTTAGCATTATCAAAAATTTTTATTTCCTTTGAACTTTGAAATTCTGTTGGGATTCCTATATATACTCTTAAATGTTTAAAGGCTAGGATACCGCTTGGCTTTCTCCTTGAAATCATTCCTCTAACCATTTTAGTCAATATTCTATCTGGTCTTCTTGGATGATAAGGTCCATGGATGGGGTTAGTAACAGAACCTACTTCAAGATGTTTTTTATAATCTTCAATTGTTTTATATCTATTTCCTGATAACATTGCTCTTTCAGAATTGATTATTGCCACTCTATTGCCTTGAATTAAAAGTTTTGATACATTAGAACATATTCGACCGGCAATACAATTGGAAGCATCAACTATTATTTGTTTATTGATATTTGAAACACTATTACTATTCTTGTTAGATTTATCCAATTATTCTTACACCTTTTCCATCTGGATATTGATTTACAAAATCATTGATGGTGATAACTTTTCCTCCTGCATCAAATATCTTCTTAATTGCAGGAACTGAAATGGAGAAAGAAGCTACATTTAATTTATGTGTAAGAACCCCATTACCTAAGACCTTTCCTGGAATTATAATAGTTTCTCCATCTTTAGTAAGGTTTTCTAATTTACCAATATTAATTTCAGATTTATTAGATCGAGAACTTTCAATCTTTTTTTCTAGTGTTTTCCATAATGGAGTTTTAGTTTTTTTGTATGCAATGCGCAAAGTCCATTTAATATTATCATTTAAAGTATGAGCAAACATGGTTTTAACCTCATCATCTTCCATATTAATAATCCCCAAATAAATCTACCTAGTTTTAGATGGTATTTCTAATGATTTTATTACATCACCAAAATTATTTATTTTAGAATTTATAATTTTTAGTGCTGTTTTTATAGTTTCTTCTGCAGTTAATGAACCGGTAGTTTCAATTATAAGGATTGTTTCGTCTTTGTCATTACCATCTTTAACAACAGCTGAAGAAGTAGGTTGCCACTTTGCATGATATTTTCCTGTGCCTAATCTTGCATAGGCTTCGAATTTTAATTTTTGTCCAGGGGCAAGAGTAATTATTGGTATATTTTTACTTACTGGTTTCACATATTCATCTTCTGATACCAAATCGCCAGACAATACAAGTCGTGTTTTTTCTGAGGATTCAGCATCTAAAATCAACAATATACGACATTTAGAACAACCCAAAGTATTGTTACAATCACACTGATTTGAAAAGACAAATCTATTTAATTCCGTTCTTAAAGGAATTAATCCCAATCTATGAGCTACTGCCTCATCATGCATAACCGATGAATTTTCTAGAATAACTACATCATCAATTGCTAATGTTGGAACTTCGCTGATTGCGATCCTTCTGATAGCATTCAAATACGGTCTTGGAATATTATTACATTTTAGTATTATTTTTTCATCTGTCTTTTCCAAAATATTTATAGATAAGTCCAATAGTAATTCAAGATTTTTGTCCAATGCACTCTTAAAAATCTACCGACTACTACAATACAAATGAGTATTATGATATCAATAGGTTCTAACGTCAGAATTAATTGAATGAATTTATTTATGTAAATTCTAATATATACTTCAATATTCTAATCATAAAGATTAGTTAGTAAAATTATTAATCAGTTTTTTTATTAGTTACTATTTTCTTTTCTAGAAATATAGTGTTCTGTTAACTTGTTAGAATAACAATCATTACACAAATATCCTTGGATATTCCATTGTTTCATTGCTTTATATCTAAATAAAGAAATTTGAGTGTTACAGATAGAACATTTTGTATCAGTAGGCATTTTCTTTCATTATTGTTGGAATTATAAATATGATAATAATTGTATCGTTTTTAAGTCTATTATTATAAATGAAAAACTTCTTAATTAATATACTATAATTTTATAATATTTTATTATCTTCATTTTCAATTTAAAGACATAACAATCTTGATTTACCCTAAGTAATAACTAAAATTTGCTCAAACTTGATCATTATTTAAAAAAATTAATTAAGACCTTATTCGAATCCATGATCAGTTAAATGGGACTTAATGAAAAAATTATTTTTTTAGGAATATTAGGAGTGGGTGCAATTGTAGGAGTAATTTCATATACTATATTTTCTGAGCTTCCACCTACACCAGGCAATACAAAATCAATCTATAGACAAGATCTTCCTCCTCAACCTACAGCACAAGCTAGTTCAAGTACAGAATCAAAAGTAGATCCTGCAACTGTTAAAGCGGATGTAACATTAACAATCCTTGAAGGTTCATCAATACAGGGGAACCCAGACTATGACCCAGACGAACTAACAGTCAAAAAAGGCAATGTAATTAAAGTCGAAAATGTTGATTCGCTTCCTCATACAGTTACAAATGGTGCAGCGCCCAACGATCCAAATTCAGCAAAAATATTCGATACGGGTTTAATTATGGGAGGAGAATCAGCAATTTTACAAACTGAAGAAATTAATGCAGGCGAATATGCATATTATTGTACAGTTCATCCTTATATGACAGGTACCTTAAAGATTGAGTAACTGATAAATAACCAAACACTTTATTTTTATATTACAAGACAAGACATTTATTGAAATCTTCAAGGTTATACATATTTTTTTAGGTAATTTATCTAAATTTTTAGATAATGATATGCTTTATATGTAATTAATAAGAATATTAGACTATGGTTTTTTTACAGGTTAAAGATCTAAATGTAAGTATAGACGGAAAAAAGATATTAAATGGTTTAAATTTAGAAATTGATAAAAATGAAGTACATGCTATTATGGGTGTAAATGGATCAGGGAAAAGTACCTTTGCAAATGTACTCTTAGGACATCCAAAATATTCTATTACTTCTGGAGAAATTCTTGTTAAAGGAAAAAGTATCTTAGAATTATCTACTGACGAAAGAGCTAAACAAGGAATATTTTTAGGATTTCAATATCCCATTGAGATTTCAGGTGTAGGGTATAGTCATTTTTTAAGAAATGCTTATAATACTTTAAATAAATCTTTAACGGAAGATCAAAATGATCGAGAAGTTTTCCTTACAGTTAAAGAATTTCATGAATATGTTAAAAAAAATCTAAATTATGTGGGCTTGGATCAATCATTTCTTGGAAGGTATTTAAATGAAGGTTTCTCTGGAGGAGAAAAGAAAAGATCTGAAGTTATGCAAATGTTGGTATTAAGACCAAATATAGCTATATTAGATGAACCAGACTCAGGTTTAGATATTGATGCAGTAAAAGCAGTTGCTGAGGCAATAAATAAATTGATCAGTACAGGAGCTGGAGTTGTTGTAATTACGCACTATGCTAGAATTTTACGGTATCTTACAAAACTTGATAAAGTTCATGTAATGGCAAAAGGGAAAATTATTAAATCTGGAGGAAAACAATTATCAGAAGAATTAGAAACTAAAGGTTATGAATGGTTAGGTTTAGAAGAAGAATAAAGTTTTGGTATATATTTTAATTTTAAATTTTAAATATATAATACGGTCAATTCCTTTTTTTTATATTAATGTCATTTAATAATAATAATAAAAACAATAAATCAGACTCATCTAATAATAATAATAATGATAATTCTAGAGAAAAGCAAATTACACCAGTAGAAAATGAAATAAAAACCGAAGGTATAAAAAAAGAAGAACAGCTTTTCCTAAATTTTTCCTTTTTTAAAGTAGATTCAAAATGGAGATGGTTAAATGAAATAGGAAAGGAAGAAGCAGCTAAAGAATTTGAAAGCTTATTGGAGGTCGCAAATACCAAAATGAAAGTCATTTCATATTCAACAATAGGTCTAAGAAGTGATGCAGATTTCATGTTATGGATGATTGCAGATTCTGTTGAGAAAATGCAGATTTTAACATCAAAGATTTATTATACTGTACTAGGAAAATATGTTGAACCTTCTCAAATCTATCTATCTAGTTCAAGAAGATCAATTTATTCTACTCAAGTAAAGTCGGGTTTTATGACTAATCAACAACCACTTAAATATAACGTAGTATATCCATTTATAAAATCAAGAGAATGGTATCTTCTCCCTTTTGAAAAAAGGAAAAAAATGATGGAAGAACACATAGAAGTTGGAAGGAAATTTCCAAATATTAGACTAAATACATCGTATTCCTTTGGAATTCATGATCAGGATTTCATGCTCGCTTTTGAAACAGATGATCTGAATGATTTTCAAAATTTAATTATAAAGTTACGTGAAACTAAGGTTAGTAAGTATGTTGTTAAAGATACTCCTATGATTGTCTGTATCCATAAAAATATTAGTCAAGTTATAAAAAGTTTAGGATGAATGAATATATTGATGATTGCACTTAAAGAATGGGCTATTATTTGTAAGGCTCTGGAAGATGGAAAACAGATGTTATTGCTTCGTAAGGGCGGAATTATGGAATATAGAAAAGGATTTGAGGTTAAACATATTGAATTTTTACTTTATCCTACATTTGAACACCAATCTATTGAATCAATTAAAGCTGAATATAAAGAAAAACTAAAGGAAATATTAGAAGAACAAAATAAATACTACTACAACAACAACAGAAAAAAAATAGATAAAGATAACAAGAATTTTAACACTGCAAGTAATAACATTATTAAATTGCTTGCAAAAGTAGAAGATGTTATAGAGATTTCAGATAAATCAACACTTTCAGAGTTAAGAGATTATCATATATGGAGTGACGAATATGTTACTATGCGAATGAATTACAATCCAAGTAAACCAATGAGTGTTTTATTATTACGAATTTATAAGTTAAGAAAACCGTTAATTGTTGATATTAATGAGAAGTGGGCCGGATGCAAATCATGGATAGATATCGAAACAGATAGAGAGTTTCAGAATTCTCACAAATTAAAGATGCAGAAGACAACAGATTATGATACTTATGAATCAATAAATACCAACAAGGTAGAGACATTAAAAAACGAAAAAACTCTAATAGACCCTGTAATAAATGATGATATATTTTATGAATCTGTTAATAACATTAGGAAAGTAGTTGGAAAATGAAATATAGGAAATTAGGTAGAAGTGGAATAAAAGTAAGTGAGATTGGATTTGGTACTTGGGTTTTAGGACTAGATTGGTGGGGAAAAAAGATAGATGATGACGAAGCAATAAAGATGTTAAAAAAGGCATATGATTTAGGAATTAACTTCTTTGAAAGTGCTGATATGTATGGAAAAGGTAAAAGCGAAAAACTAATTGGTCAAGTCTTTAAAGACATGAGAAATGAAATAGTTTATTCCACAAAATGGGGGTATGATATGTATGACCATGAGCAAATAGGACATAACGAAATTCCTCAAAAGCATAATCCTAAATTCTTGCAATTTGCATTGGAAAAAAGTATGGAAAGATTACAAACAGATTACATAGATGTTTATAGTTTACATAATCCAAAAATGGATGCAATTAAAAATAATGATTTATTTTATACATTGGATGGCCTTGTTACTGAAGGGATTATTAAAAGCCATGGAATAGCACTAGGTCCAGCTATAGGATGGAAAGAAGAAGGGCTATACGCAATAAAAAATAGAAATATAACATGTCTACAAACAGTTTATAATATTTTAGAGCAAGACCCAGGACGTTCTTTTTTGAATACTCTAATTGAAAATTCATCTCATTCTATAGATAATGAAAATGTATATGATGTAGGTATAATGGTCAGGGTTCCTGATGCTTCAGGATTACTAACAGGCAAAGTAACAGAAAAAACAATTTTGAATCAAAATGATCATAGAAGTTATAGAAAGAAAGAATGGATAATGGAAGCATTAAAGAAAATAGAGAAAATGAAATCAATTGCAGAATATAAAGATTGGACAATATCACAATTAGCGATCAAATTTATTTTATCTCAAAAACCTATTTCCGTAGTAATACCTACTATATTAAGTGTAGAAGAACTGGAATTATTTTCAGAAATGTCAGATGGTTTATACCTAAACGAAGAAGAACTTAAACAAATTAATGAATTATATGAAAATAATTTTTATATCCATCAAAATATTGCTTAAATAGTTATACATTTTTCCTATAACATTT
>JAICHH010000009.1 GCA_025922715.1 Nitrososphaeraceae archaeon | reverse complement strand
GGATCTTTGTCTGATAAAGTGGTAAATAAACCTGATGAATTAAATTCTGCAATTTTTGGAACTGGTTTTGACATAATTACGGATATCAAGATAGATCCTATCGATGGAGATGTTTATGTCTTGGCAGCAAATACAAAGAATGGCAAAATTTATAAAGTTTTCAAAGATGGAGATGCTTGAGATTCCAACTAATCAATCTACTGTTACTTTCAACACAACTTTTATTTTGTCGATTATAATTTTCACTATCCTGTTAGAAATAGCAAAAAAAGGATTATAACAAATTAATCATTAATATATTATGTGTATGTCAGCAAGTCTTTAATGTCTTATTATTTTATTCAAGGTTAATAATATTTAATTGGAAACTAAAAAAAGTTTATTTCAATAAAAGGTAAAATAATTATTAAGTGGAAGCTTTGAAATATGGATGTGTGTCAACGTACTAATGGTTTTGTCTCATTTGTTGCAAAAGATCCTAGAATATTTATATAATATCAAGAGTCAACGATGAACTGACAATTTATAGTATGGCAAGAAACGCAATGATATTATATTATAGTTGAATAGTGAGAAAGAAATGTTATAATATCAACGACAAGCAAAATGTGATAAGATTTATAAGGTTAGTATTCATTCTGTTATCATTCCAGCAATGGACAATATTTAAATATAGTATTATTATGTATTCTCTTAAAATATGATTATCATATCTCTTAATAGTAAGAAAAAAGGATACTAATTTAATGCACAGACCTGAGCCCAATAATAACGATGATGATATCATTAAAGTTAAAAATAATATTTTGGAGGAAGGTATAGAATGTTTTACTCATTGGTTATCAGCTGAAGAGGGAAATAGGGAAAAAAATAGTTATATTCAATTGACTCTAAAAAAATTTGAAAAAGATAATAGAATACTTATACACGACTATTTCCAGAATATTGATATCGAGGTTAAATTTAATAATGGCGTTCCATTGTGTACCTTATGTAAAACGTCTGAATGTGCTCATGCTGGTTTTGCAATTTGTGCGGAACAAAATCTTTCCTCCTCTCTCTAATATTTATTATCACGGTCTCTAAAAAATTGAAGTTTTTGAATAGTTATCTTATATCTTAACTGTTATCGTAATGGTCTTCATTATGTAGCCCATTAGATCTGATAAATCTTATTAATTCTGTAGAATCATCAATATTGTAATATTTTTTCATTTTTTCCAAGGTCTCATCATCATAAATCCTTGGTTTTTGGATTCTTTTCTCTTTCTCGTTTTCTCTCATATATTTTTTTTACATTTATAATACTTAAGTTTTTATAATTGACATATAACAAGAAAAGGCTCTCAAATTTTTTATAAAATATTCATAACAAACATTTACCAAATAAAGGAGAGTATTACAATATTTTCTAGCTTTTGATTAGATAGTAAAATATAGTCTGATAGCAATCAATAATTTCATACCTTTGAGTTATTGAATGTAATGACTTTAGGTTGCCATTATTATTTTTATGATAGAATTTGATTTTATATCTACTTTGATATGTTTTGATATTTGAAATATATGATATTAAAAATGAAATATGAGAAATTGTATAGTGAAATTTAGTGCTGTTTTTCACTCATGCGATCATTTTTTATAATTAAATTTTCGTTTGTTGTTTGTTTATTTCTCTATTTCTTCTTTTTTTCCTTACGATCAGGAAAATACTGATAGAGATTAAAATTAAAATAGATAAGATGATGATAGTAATTAATATTGGTGTAGTCGTTAATTCAAACTCTAGTCTATATGATAATTGATCATTTTTTAAATTAAATTCTGTAGTATTTCTGTTATTATCAATAGTTATTAGATCTTTTATCTCTTTGTTCACTTTTACCAATACTTGACTTCCTGGGTTAAATCCTCCTACAATAAATTTTGTCTCAATTCCTAATTCGGGATATACTAAATCAATTCTTTTATACTCTTTATTTTTTTCTAACTCATAGTTTACTTTGGTGATATTTACATAGGATGATTCTGGGTTTACAGACAGATCGGTAGTTTTTAATTTTGTAAAGTTATTATTAGGATTAAGTATTATTGTGTTATTTTGTTTATAGACTGTATTAACAATATTATTTCCATCAATAATCTTATTCATTGTATCGGTTATTATCATGTTACTTTTTTTATCATTAAGCAAAACTTCAGTATAATTAAAATAAGAATTTAGTATTTTGTTATCCTTGGATTGTCTTATAAAGAAATCATCATTTTGGTTATTTTCTATTACATTATCTTCTAATATATTATTCGATGTTTTATCAAATTTTAAGCCATAGTTAGACCCGTCAACAATATTGTTATTTACCAATATATTGTTATTTGTTCCATAATCTGCAATATTTACTCCACTATTCAGAGACTTTTTTATATTATTAAATTGAATTATATTATTAGTAGAGTTATTGTATATATTTATACCATAGTTATTGCTGTTTGTTATGTTATTTGAATTAATTAGATTGTTCTTTGTATTCTTCAGGAAAATTCCATTACCATTTCCTACAAAGTTATTCATTATTATATTATTTTCTGGTGATTCGGAAACCATCATTCCCATTGTGTTGGATCTTATATTGTTTGATTCAACATAATTTATACTAGAATTTCTTTCAAATAGAATTCCAATACCAATATTTTTTTCTAAGATGTTATTCATTATTTTTATATTATTACAACCTTTTTTACATACTATGGCATGTAAATTATTTTCGTAAATTCTATTTTCTACTATGTCAATATTGTTTGTATTTGAGTCCAAGTTAATACCATCGAATTGACTTTTTAAAATATTGTTATTCTTTATAGTGACATTAGAAACTTCATTTCCAAAGTGTAATCCAAAATAGTTATTAATTATAGTGTTATTTTGAATTACACTACCATCACCGGAAAAAAATGTTATTCCTGTTGTGCCTGAATGACCTTTATAACCTAGATTTTCAAAAAATGAATTTGTAATATTAGTTTTTCCTGCCGAATTCCAGAATGTCCATATATAAGCTCGGGGAGTTTCAGGACTAATTAATTGAGGAACCTCATTACTTGTTGAATTCCATGAGGTTATATTTGTATTATCTATAATTAAATTCCCCCTTGAAATCAAAGAATACGCAATATTATTGGAAGAATCAGAATCTATTTTAAGTAAACGACTATTCATACCACTAATATTTAATGTTCCGTTTTCAAGTATCAAAATATTAGACTTCAATACCCATTCTTTTTCTCCTGTCATTTCTAAAATATCTGAATTATTATTAAAAAAATCATTAATAGTAAGAATATCTACTGTTCCATTACAAACTACGATAGTTTTTGTAATGTTTTCATATCTCAAACAAATATCATCATCCTTTAGAGGATTATCACTTTTTATAACTTTATTTTCAAATTCAGAATTATTAGTTAATGTACTTTGAATATCAACTGCAAATGAACTATCTATAATATTAGCTAAAATTAAAATTAATAAAGAGGGAAATACAACAATGCCTAAAATTATAATATTTCTAATACTAAACACTTGCGTTACTAAATTAATTAATATGCTATATAAATGACGACAAAATTATTAATGTAGTTATTACCTTCTTTTTTTAAATAACATACTTCTAGTAAGAATTAGAGAGACACACATTTATATAAAAATAATCAAGTTATATTGGTTTATGAAATTACAGGGTGTAGCTAAAGGTGATATCGTTAAATATCTTGTCATATTTTTCTTTACTTTGCTGGTCTCCTATATTGTTTTTTATACTTTACCTTTACCACAGATATATGGTGTCAATAATGTAAATACCACTAATGGTCCACCGTATAATGGTGTTGATATGCATGGCTTTTATACTAGAACATCTCAAGCTAGAGATACAAATTATGATCTTCCAAATAATTATTTTGAAGAGAGTTTTAAGATTCTTTCATCTAATGGATTAAATCACGTTCGATTCTTGATTTTCTGGGAATCTTTTGTAAAAAATCCTACAGAGTTCATTGAAGAATTAAAGACTGTTGCAACTACTGCGGATAAATATAATATTAAAGTTCTATACGATAACCACCAATTTCATACATCGTCTTATCTAAATCCTCAACGAGGTACGGGCTTTCCCTTTTCCTTATTTGAAACCGATTTTGCATTTTTTTATGGAAGTGGTGGTGGTACAAAATATCCTACAGCTAAAGTATGGTGGACAAATTGGTGGGATAGAAATGTTCGTGACAACGCTGCAAATGATGGCTGGACCTTACAAACAGAATTCTTCAAAAAAGTTTTAGAAACTGTTGATAATCATACAAGTACTGTAGGCTATGAAATTTTAAGTGAACCACAAGTCCATGATAAGAATCAATGGGAAAAAATAGGAAAATATAATACATTTATGGCAGATTTTCTGAGAAAATATACTGATAAAACTATTGCATATAGTATGAATATTCCTGTATCATTACAAAGTCCTATTGAATTAAACCCAATTAATCTAGCAAAAATGGCACCCAAGAATGTGAGTAATCTAGTATTTAAAATAAGCGTATATGGAGTCCCACAAGAAAATGAGTATCAAGAATCAAGGTTGAGTAATTTTGTTCAAGCTGCGGAACTGGCAAACGTTCCACTCTACGTAGGAGAATGGAATAATGTTCAGAGAGATAAGATTATTGATGAAGAAGGAGAAATTACCACATTTATTAATGAAACATTTAGCAGTATTAATCAGAGTGAAGCCAATAAATTAGTATCTGTATTTAAGAATCTTGATATATGGGGATCTGCCTTTTGGCAATGGAGAGTAGATTCTCATCAAGTGCAAAATTTTAACTTGATTAATATAACCAACGGAAAGATAGAAACTACGCCCTATTTTGATATAGTAAAAACTGCATACCAGACAATTTATGGAGATACCCAAAATACCTCTTCTAATACTACAACGCTAACCTAAATCAGCAATAAGATCAAGTAAATATACTTGGAACAACATATGATGATAAAGTTCATAATTGAATAAACTTCATGCAGATTTGATAAGTTATAATTAAATTTGAAAAGATGTGGTATATTTATTAGACCATTATTTGTGGTCGTTTTGAAAGATACTTGGGTAAGTTTAATGGCATAAATGGTTTATCTCTTGTTTCATTTCTTACAGAGTCTATCAATCCTTCTATGTTGGATTCAATTTGTTTACCTGTTTTACGATCACGTATTACTAAAGTTGTAGATTCAGCTTCTTTATCTCCTATAACTAATATGTATGGAATCCATTCTGTTTCTGCTTCCCTTATTCTTTTACTAAGAGATTCTTGTCTGTCATCTATATCTGTCCTTATGTGACTTTGGGAAAGAATATTCTCTACATTTTCTGCAAATCGTAAATGTTCATTCCTGATAGGTATAATTCTAACTTGTGTATGGCATAACCAAATAGGAAATTGAGGCCTTTGACCCTGTTGTTTAATTTTAGCAGCTTTTTCTAATAGCGTATAAATAATTCTTTCTATAGCTCCACTAGGTGAATTATGTAATATTATTGGATTTTTTCTTTTTCCTTGCTCATCTATATATTCAATATTGTATCGTTTTCCATTTTCTACGTCGATTTGGTCAGTTGATAAAGCTGCTGCTTTTCCTAGACTATCAACATAATTAAATTCCCATTTTAAAATAAAATAAAAAAATCTATCCTTCCACATTTCAACTAATATTGGTTTTCCAAATTTTCGAGAAATCTGAGCAACAAATCCTTTATTTTCATTATAAAATGTTTCAGTAAACCTTATTGCCATCTCTATATCTTCAATTTTTATATCAAATCCGTTTAATACCTTTAGAGAGAGATCAAAACGTTTTAAACATTCATCTTTTGCTTGTTCTATATCTTTACAAAATGCATGACAGTCAGGCATACTGAATGCTCTTAATCTTCTCAGTCCTACTAGTTCCCCACTTTTTTCTCTACGGAAACTGTATCTTGTTAACTCATAAAGTTTCAATGGGAGATTTTTATAGGTAATATGAAAATCCTTAGCCATTAAAAATTGACCAAAACATGCTGCAAACCGTAAAAATAATTGTTTGTTATCTGATATTATATTGTATTGTCTGGCAGGAAAACGATTAAAATAACTTTCCATAGATGGATGTTTTGTATCATACATTATCGGGGTTTCAACTTCTATTCCACCATATTCAAGAACATTCCTGGTTACAAACTGTTCTATCAAAGATTTCATTAATCTTCCCTTTGGATAGTATCTCATATTACCTGCATCAGAAGCTGGTTCATAATCTGCAATAGCCATTTTCTTCATAAGACCTACATGAGGAGGTTGTTCATCGGCAGCTCTTCTTTTTGAGGTTTCGTATTCTAAAAACCTTTTCAAATTACTATTTTTTTCGATTTTAAATTCTTCTAATGGTGTTAATACTCCATTTGTATCTAGAATGAACCATAGAGATTCTTGTTTTTCTTCTGCTTTTAAAGCAGAAGAAACAGACTCAATATCAATCAGATGTTGTTTTAAATCCTCTTTCCGAAATATCTCGTCTTTACCTTTAATAGGAGATTGCATATCTGAAATTACTTTAAAATTTTCCGCTAATGGGTGACCTTTTACTTTTATATTGAAGCTCTTAGTCCAACCAAATGGAGCTCGATTTACCTCATTCAGTATCTTCCTTGATTTTGTTTCCAATTCTTTGATCATTTCAAAAGCATATTTTGGAGATGCCAAATTAGAACTTAAGTGAGAATAAGGATAAATCAATAATTTATTCACTTTTAAATTTTCTGAGTAGTTTTTAATTTCTTCTATTGCTTTTTCTATAGTTATTTTATTATCTCCTTTTTCTACTGATACAAAAACAACTATTAAGCTTTCTAATCTTATTTTCGATTTTAGTATATTTTTTTCTGCATCCTTAAGTTCCTCTTCAACAGGCTCATACTCCATAAACTCTGCATGCAATTGTAATAAACGCATTTTCCATCTTACCTTAATCTAATTTTTTATTTCCATCTTGCTCTTTCTGTTTCTCGATCTTCTTTTGTAGCTTTTTTCCATTCTTTATAATGATTTCTACATAAATAGATTCTTTTACTGGTTGAGGAAATATCCAAATCGTTAGCCATTCTCCCTTTGCTCTCACTCATAGATCTTTCTGCTTGTTCGGTACATCCTTTTATGCTACAGTTAATACCTTTGTTTACTCTACCCATCTATAGTAAAATTATATTTGAATATAAAAGCTATACCGATATAGAGGTTTAAAAAATTAACGTATTATGAAAATTACCATAAAAACTAGTGAACCTATTATTTCAGTTGTTAGTATTAAATTCTTTATCTTTTTAAATGTTGAAGTAACGGATTTCCTATTCTTGGATCTAATCCATTTCTGATCCCTGATTGTTACTAAGGCGTATAGTTTTATTATGGCAATCATAAAATTGATTACTACATATACTGGAAGAAGTATAATATCACCAGGATGTCTCTTTAGATGTGGTAAAATTTTAATTCCTCGGCCTACCATCCATAAAAGTAAAATGGATACCGCTAATACATAGTGATTCAAATAAAGTGATATACCAAAAAATATAGGACCAAAAAATAATGTAAAGATGGAAATAAATCGATCTATTATATGAAACGCTAAAAATGGATGCTTCCATGCCCATCCATTCCATAAACTTATTAAATCAGAATTATGACTATTTCTTGACCATCTTAATCGTTGACTCCAAAAAGTCTTAAAATCAGGAGCAGCATATGAATATATTACCGCATTGCTCTGATAGTATGTTTTCCAACCTTTACTTTGAACAATTCTTGTTAAACATTTATCTTCTCCAGATTCTTTCTTCTTTCCTAAGACTATTTCATTAAGAAAGTTATCCAAATCTTCAATTATTATGTCTTTTCTATATAGAGAAGTTCTACCTGACAGACACGAAAGAGCCTGACCCATTGCAGTCTGAGCAGGTAGATCATAATAATTTCTCATATCCCAAAAAATGTCTGTTATTTTCTGCCATATTGTCTTTCTTTCAATAGGATGTTGTCTTGTCGTAACGCCTCCTATTAGTTGATCGTCAAAAGGAGAAAGTATTGATTCCCTAATATTTTCTGCCCATATTGTGTCACTATCTACAAGAGCAACAATTTTATAGTTCGCCTCTTTTATTCCTTCAGCCAGTGCTGGTCTTTTACCAGGCTTTGTTGCTATGATAATCTTCATAAATGAATAATCTTTTGCAAAAGAATTGAAAATTTCAATACAACGGTTATCACTTTGGTCTATTACTCCGATTATCTCATTAGGTTCATTTTTAATCCACGATCTTATTGCCTGATCAAAAATTTTAGGATCTTCATTATAAACTGGAGTGATTATACTGTATTTGTAATAGCTCTGATCACTACAAGGGAGTTTGGGTTTGTATAAAAAAGATGTAGATTTTTTGAAAACCCATACACTCCATCTCCAAAGCCCTATTATTCCAAGTGGTATATATATCCATATGAGTTGATAGTAATTAATAGCCACATATCCCAAAAATTCAGAAAGCTTTAAGACTAAAGACTGAATTGGTTCTAATAAAGATATTTTATTAAAAAAATCAGGTGAAAAAATATACATTATAGAAAAAATGAGAAGTACAGATAATACTGAGATAATTATAGCAATCGTAACTTCCTCTGATGCTCTTGGATCCATTAATCTGTACATCTAAATTATTTTTATATTTGTGCCTTCTAATTTATATATGGATCGTAAAACTTCTTATTAAGAAACTCAAATAAAAGTAGTAACACTTGTGTATGAGATAAATTTTATATTTAAAATTCATATTAATGTTTTATAGAAGAATATTTAAAAGAATCAATTCTAACTATATAAGTGAAAAAGAGATAGTAGTACTTATATATTATTTTGCGTTTTTTTTTATAAAAAGAGGTTTGTGGAACAGTAATGGTAAAAATTTCTATAATTGGATCCGGAGTAGTTGGCTCTGCAACGGGAAAAGGATTTCATAAGCTAGGTCACGACGTTCTTTTCTATGATATTTCTAAGAATAGGATGGAAACGTTAAAGAAAGAAGGCTTTAAGATTGCTCATAACGTCAAGGATGCTTTACAGCACAGTGATATTACCTTTGTTTGTGTTAATACACCTACTGGAGATAATGATGAACAAGATTTGTCACAAGTTAAATCTGCTCTATGTTCAATTACAGATGCGTTAAATCAATCTAATAAATATAACTTGATAGTTTTCAGAAGTACCATGTTGCCAGGAACAATGAATGAAATAGTAATTGATTATCTGGATCAAGAGTGTAAAAAAACGAGAGGTAAAGATTATGATGTTTGTTATAATCCTGAATTTTTACGACAAGAAAGTGCATATGAAGATTTTTTTATTCCTGATAGAGTAATTATAGGAGAAGATGTTGAAGACAGTTCCAAATTATTACAAGAACTGTACAAACCCCTTACCGAAAAAATTATTGTTACTAGTCCTAAGGCTGCAGAGATGATAAAGTATACCTCTAATTGCTTCCTGTCATTAAAAATATCCTTCTTTAATGAAATCGGAATGTTATGCAAAGAAATAGGTATAGATGATAGAGCTGTAAGTTTAGGTGTATCAATGGATAAACGTATAGGTAAATATGGAACTATCGCAGGTAAGCCATTTGAAGGTGCATGTTTGCCAAAAGATACTAAAGCCTTGTCTACATTTATCAGAAAAAGAGGCTGGACACCCGACTTACTTAAAGTGACTTTAGATATAAACAAAAAAATTGAAGAATTGGTAACAAAAACGGCACTAACAAAATAATATACTTTATTTTATTTACTATTATTAAATATTGATCTACTAGATAAAATATAAATTAGTAATCTTTTCTCTGATGTATTTTTTATTAGACATCTTATTTATTATTCAATTTATAGTAATATTCAAAAAATTTCTCTAATGAAATTAATTGTCTATTCTCTATTGATATATATAATGAAGCAAAAGCATTAGAAAAAAATAACCTCTCTTGTGGAGGTAATTCAATAAGATGTCCTATAATATCAGCCGCATCCCAGGAATCCCCTGCACCAGTTAAATTTCGCACAACAATATTTTTTATATTATATGCAAAATAAACCTCATCCCCATTAGAACAAGCACAACCATATCTGGTGTGAAGGTCTATAAATACACCTAATTTTTTTGCTAACTCTTTAACAGCTAGTTGTATATTGTTGCTGCTATATTTGTTACATAAGGAAAAATTTTTGAGATCTAATTCAAAGAGTAAAGAATTACATTCATTCTCATTAATACTTAGGATATCTATCATACTATTTGGATCTCTTAATAATGAGCAAAATTCATTACTCCGTGTTTGAATATCTGCAGGATCAACAAAATGTAATGCTTTAGGTGAATTTTGAAATACATATTTTAAAAGTTCATTTCCTTTCCAATTACTAGCCCAATTTACAAGAATAACGGCACCAGAATCATGTAATATTTCTTTATCATCGTAAGAACTTAGTTTTTCTGGTCCAAAATCTGAATTTTCTCCTACATCACTAATCATTATATTAGAATCATTTAAGTCTATTGAGTTATGGATTTCTAATGACGTTGTATATCCTGGTTTTCCATAGGATAAGTGCAATTTTACTTTAGGTAAATCACTAAAAAAATATTTTAAGTTCATGTTACTTGAATCATCAGTTATAGTGAATAGATCTACATTAAATCCAAGTTTTCCAAGACAATAAGCAATATTTACTGCATTTCCTCCTTCAAATTGTGTAGTAGATATTCCTCTAATACTTCCACCTCCATACTTTGTTTTTTCTTTTATACGTACAAAAAACTCCTCTATATTTTTAATTTTGATTATTCGGTCAATAAAAAAATCATGCAATACTGTAATTGATTTATTATTGCATTGTTCATCTTTTATTTTTTCAAAAATTGTAATCGGATCCAAAATTCTATGGAAACACCTATTTGATTTCTTTATAATGCATTGTTGTTATTGTTTTTTTATGAAAGTTATCTCCAAAGTATTGAAATTATACCTAAACCCAAGATTGCTAATCCTCCATAAATCATATAAGTAATATTCATAGCCCCTGCACTTGCTGCTATTCCTATTCCTGAACCTATCATAATCATCTCTGCTGTTCTTCGTCTCATTCTTGCAATAATTATAAAAAAGTGGCCTAATAAGTATTGTAGTCCTTCATTAAAGGTTATATGCTATAAAAAATAAAAAATATAAAAGATTAAAGAAATTAAGAGTGGATTAAACCGCCGTGTTCACTAACATGTGGAGATTGTCCAACAAACTTTCTTCTAAAGTGACCAGAAGGTCTTTTTGACAAAAGCTCAATAAACCATGCCTCGTGTTCAACTTCTTCTTGCATTATTTTTTGTGCTATATCATATGTTCGTGGATCTTTACCTGCGGTCATATCGCATACCTCTCCCCATGATCTTATTGCACATTGTTCTGCCTCTAACAATACCTTTAATATTGAATTGATATCTTGCCAGTTATCCGGTAAATATGCATCTGGGCATCCAGCCTGGTCGGCAAATTCTCTAATATCTCGTGGGAGGCTTCCACCTAATTCATATAATCTAGGAGTCATTGCTTCAAAGTGATTCCTATCTTCAATTCTTGCATCCTCGACTATTTCCTTAATTCCTTCACCCTCTAAACCTGTACAATGCATTCTTAAGATTGTATAATAATAATATGTTGTAAACTCAGCGCCTACACCTTTTCTAATTAATTCAATTAATCTTTGTACATTTACGCCATTCTTTTCCAAAACTTCCAATGCCACAATTTTTGGAACAGGTCTGTTTTGATCATTTGACATATTATTCGATTTGAATAGTAATATTTAAAGGTTTTAATATCCCGATTTAAGAGAGTGATCTAATTAACCAAAATATTGCCATCTTAATAGTATATATATAATGGTTTTTTGGATATTGTATATGGCAACTGAACAAATTGTGGATCCTTTTCTGGTCATGATCGCTATTTCAGGATTTTTTTCTGCAACTATCTTATTATCATCACTTTTAACAATTAGAAAGAAGAAAATCCAAACTGATAAAATTGAAAATAATATTTAATCTTTAATTATAGCTAAAATGACTATTACAATATGTATTTCTCATAAAGAAGATGTTGATGGTCTATCATCAGCTATACTGATAAATTCTGTTTTCAAAAAAAAAGTGTCTGTAGTGTTAGTAGATTATGCAAATCTTATAAATAAGCTTGAAAAACTACTAAAAAATCTCTTACCTGTAACAAAAGGGTATAATAGAATATTTATTTGTGATCTTGGATTAAACAAAAAAAATCAGTACAAGTTTATTTCAATATTATGTAAAATGATTGCTTTAGGATATAAAGTAACTTATATTGATCATCATGACATTGAAGAAGAAGCAAAGAAAGAAATAAAAAAAATAGGAGTGAATCTCATACACTCTACTCAAGAATGTACCAGTGTCCATGTTTATAATAAATATAAAAAAAAACTTTCTTCTAATGCATCATTTTTTGCTGCTGCAGGTGCCCTAACTGATTATCTTGATAATAAGCCTGTAGCTTCATCACTAATACCTAGATATGACAGACAATTTTTAATGTTAGAATCAACAGCACTGTCTTACATGATTTCCTCCAACCAAAACAATGAGGAATATCTGTACAATATTGTTAATGTATTATCTGCTATGAAATTCCCTCATGAAATTGAAGGTGGGTTTATAGAAGCAGAAAAATATGCAAAAAAAATATCTAATGCTATTAGTTCCATTTCCAATGAGATTAAAACTAAAGATAATCTTGCTTTAGTACAAAATAATCTTGATCTGGCATCAAGTACAGTAGTAAATTTTGTTTTAGGAATGTCAGAAAAAAAAATTGCGATGGTTTATAAATATAAAGAAGAAAAAGAAGTTTTTATTATTTCCATTAGAGGATCTAAAGATTGCGGTGTTCATTTAGGAAGAATTGTAAATGAGATTGCATCAACTTTGGGAGGAAGTGGAGGAGGTCATGATAAAGCATGTGGGGCTGTAATTCCTAAAGATTCATTCAATAACTTTGTTGAATTGGTAGATACAAAAATCTCAAGTTAATTACTGTTTTTAATTATTCTAAAAACAAAATACTTCTCGAACAATTTATTTATTTATTTGATAATAAAACTATAGACAGAAATTAGAAGTTGATATTTATATTAGTATTATTATGATTATTATTATTGTGATATTGAACTATCAAGTACCTAAAGTAAAATTTGTTACTAGTTGCCCTGAGGGTTTCTTTATATACTTATATAATCAAATTAGTATTATAACAAAATAAAAATGATTATGAAATGTTACACTATTAGATATTTATAATTTCATCTACTTTTGAAATTGCTAATATTCCTCCAGCTCCACCTGTTTTATCAATTTTTGCAGAATCTTTTATTACAGACACTACTTCGTCTACTTTATCCTCAGTAACTATTGTTTCTACTGTTCTTCTATTGGAATAGGGCATTGTAGAGATATCTCCACGTCTACCGTATCTGATTTGATATTTTTCTCCTTTTCCTATTCCTTTTGATTCATAAAATGTTGCAGGTACTCCAATTTTATTTAATGCCGCTAAAACATCATCTTCTTTTTCTTCCCTTATAAAAGCCTCAATTCGTATCAATTGAGAATTAGTTTTTTTTCCATTTTTCTCTGACAATCTAGTATCAAATAATATTGAAAGGACCTTTTTTTTAAAGTTATGTTTTATTAAACAAATAAATTTTTAGTTTGATAATATAAAAAAAGAAAATTTATGAAAATTATAAGTTTTAATATAAAAAGTAAAAAAATTTCCTAAAGAACTTGATTTTTTATATTACATCCAAATAGAAATGAATGAACTTGATTATAAATTAAAATAATATATCATCTTAATATCCTTAACTGATGAGCCTTTTTTATGATGAAATTTCTAAATCTCTCTCCTCTGAAATCCCTCTAAGTAAAAATTCTTACCTCAAAGCAATGCTGGATTTAGAAAAATTTGAAATAGGACAAAGTTACGTTACTTCTAAGGTAAAAAATAAAAAAAATGATACGTTCGTAGTAAATATTCAGGGTGGTAGTCCCGGAATAGATATATCTGATTCACTTTTTAACTTGACTGAGATCCCTAAGATTGCATATGTACGTACAATGATTGATAATACGATTCTAGTAAGAAAACTACCAGTACTGGGAGTTAAAGAATGGTTACTGATTTATGAAAACACTCTTTTTTTGTTGGCTGTAAAGGAAAAGTACGGTGAATTGGAAATTCTTTGTGTTTTTTAATTTCCTAATAGATATTTTTTGTATTCTAAAATGATTTTGTAACATCTATATTCTAATTTCATAGATAAGATTTTAAGTCGTATCGTTATCCAAATTCTTGAAATGGGCTTAGCGCAGCTTGCTAAGGTTACTTTAATTCTTCCTAGGATGGAATCAACAAAAGTTGCTAGTCAGCTCGCACAGTTTGAATGGTTTCACCCAATCAGTTCTAATTCTGAATATTCTGATCCTAATCTAGATGAACTACATTTACGTTCACAAAAACTCTTTCAAAGTATCGATGAAGTTGTACGTGAGTTAGAGATTAAAACAGAAATTGGAATAATGGATGCTCTTATTAAGGGTAAACCAAAGAATAAAAAAGAATTACAAATTTCAGAAATTGAACAGTTAATATTGAAACTGGAGGGAGATTCAAAGACTTTGGTAAATGAAACCTCAAAAATTATTAATGAAAGAGATTCTTTAAATAGGCAACTTGATGAATATAAAACATTAAAAGATACTCTAAGTGTAGTATCTAATCTAAAGATCGATATATCCAAACTTAACAATAGCAAATTATTATATCAAAATATGTTTATTATTAAAACTAAAGATTTCTCAGAGATTGGGCGTTCTCTTTCAGATGTCTCTCTTTTTACATTGAAATTAAATGATACCCATTCTGCATTATTCATCTTCGCTAAAAATGAGGATTCTGATAGAATAGGAAAAACAATACGTAGTTTTGATATATCACAAATTGATATACCTCATACTTTTTCTCAAAATCCAAGTGAAGCTTTTCGACATTTAACTACAAAAATAAAAGAATTAACTACAAAGAAAAAAGAAATTGATTCCAGTATTTCGACGATAAGCAAAGAAAATAATTCAAAAATTCTTTATTTGAGAGAATCCTCTCATGTTGTACGAGAGATTTTAGAAACCTTAAGAAAACCAGCAGGGTTAAAGAATTTTGCTATTATTCAAGGATACATTCCAACTGTTATGGCTGATAATTTCAAGAAATTACACGAAAAATGGATAACGATATTCGAGCATAAAAAACATAATGATTTCCATCAAATAGAGAAAGATCATGATCATGATTCTGAACAGTCAAAAGAAAATCAAGAACCTACTTTATTTGCCAATAGTCGTTATTTTAGATCTTTTGAACCAATAACACTTACCCAAGGTTCCCCTAAATCCAATGAGATAGATCCCACTCCAATGATTGCATTAATATTTCCTATTTTTTACGGATTAATGTTTGGAGATGCAGGACAAGGTGCATTATTGGCTTTGCTTGGTGCTACATTTAGAATTAGAGGAACAGGAAATTTAAAAAAATGGGGTACTTTGATACTTGCATCAGGAATAGCTGCAATATTTGCAGGCTTGATAGTAGGAGAGGCTTTTGGATTTCATATTTTGGAGGTTCCAGGTGGTGAATATCTGAGATCATTAGGATTCATAGGAATATTAAATGCAGCAGACTTTTCAGAAGAGACTGTCCTTACTATTCTTACTTTTTCAATCAATATAGGTATTACACACCTAGTAAGTGCTTTTGCATTTTCCATATATAAGGGAATCAAACAAGGCAAGAAATACGAAGTACTTACTAACCGTCTCCCAACCCTGATAATGTATTTGTCAATTATTTCTCTCATGTTAGCTGCAGTAGGGGCTAATTACAAGGTTCTTGAAATGTATACCAATCAAAACCCTGCTCCTTTCTTCTCAAATATAGCTGGTGATTGGGTTACTGTAGAAATAGTCACAAAGATTTCGTTCTTGATACTTATGATAACTATGATACTACAAATTATTGCAGTTCCTTTAGGCTTTAAACTTGGGAAAGTAAAACTTCATGGAAATGTAAATGAAGAATTATTTATGACGGTCATTGAAGTTATGTTGATTAGATTAGTAGAATTATTTGCTAATACAATTAGTTATACTAGAATTGGAATTATGTTACTCGTACATGTAGCTTTAATGGGTACAGCCAATAATGGAGTCGAATTCTTTTTCTCCACTGGTAATTTTCCAGTTGGAATAGTAGTGGCAATACTAGGAAATCTAGGTGTGATGATGATAGAAGGATTACTAGTCTATATTCAGGCACTTAGGCTTCATTTATACGAGTGGTTTACAAAATTCTACGATGGTTCAGGAGTTCCATTTAAAAAATTGGTACCAGAAATGCTATACACAAGCCTCTTATGGGAAAAGAAACTACAAAGATAACAACAAAGATCTGATTTTTAAATGATATGACCTAGGACATCTGCTCAATATCCTAGGTCATGGAAATTGTTCCCCTTCGGTTTGGTCGATGTATTCTTCTTATGGTTGTTAGGAATATTTAAACTTGGTGGATATCTAAATTCATGTATTGAATTCTATTATCAAAATAATTTATAAATAACATGCGGCTATAAATTAAATGATGAGTGATTTTAATAATAAAAATTTTATATTAAACCAAGCACTTTGGCTAGGCATATCTTTAGCTATCAGTATTGCTATTTCTCTTATAGTACCATTCCCTTACTCATTACCCATTATAATTGGAGTTTTCCTTCTTCTAAGCTTTTATATCAGACAGCGACAGTATAAAAAACTAGGATTGTCGAGTGCTACTATGTTTGGTAACAGTTCTGTAAACTACTATTGTATGAATTGTGGAGCTAAACATAATCAAGTATCATGTCCTCGCTGTGGCTCAAAAATGAAAAGAGTTGGTGCTTAAATTTTTTATACTTTAAAATTTCATTAAAATAAAATTCTGATATCACACTATTATTCAAAACCTTCACAAAGTTCAATCAGCTTATCTTGCCATACATCTGACTTAATTAATCCACTTGCCAAAAGTATTCCTTCTGATCCAAGATTTATTGCACTTTGAACATCGGTCTTATCTACTATTCCAGCTCCACAAATTACTTTTATGTTTTTAGAATGTCTACCTGCTTCTTTAACAGATTTAGTAATTATTGATGGGTTGACTTTACTAACTGCTTTTCCAGTTCCTATTAGTTCTGGAGGCTCAATAGCAATCATATTTGGATGTAATCTAGCCACTTTCCCAACTTCCTGGGATGTTGCAGCACAAACTATTGAAGTCATATTTAATTGTCTCAATCGTTCTACAATGTTTTGAATATATTCAAATTCCATTTTGTGTTCGCTATGATTTATTAAAGAACCAGCTGCTCCATAAGATTTTGCTAATTCAGGAATAATAAAGCCAGTAGTAGCTCCTATTTTTTCGTCATCTACATGTTGACAAATGAGAGGAAGTTTAACTGATTGTGATAAGTAAAATAAAGAATTTTGTGGAGGTGCTATCATTATTTCTACTTTGTTACTAGTTGAAATGTCTTTTGCAATTTCTGATAGTTGTAATATTTTCTCTCCAGCCACTTCTAGGTAATTCTTACAGTTAATTATAATTAGTCCTTTCAAATTATTTTCCTTTTGTGCTAAAGATTATTTTTTGTTATTCTCTTTTAGAGAATTTTTCTGTTTCTTATTGCTAATGCTTGATGTAAATTTCTCATTCAATTTATCCATTCTTGCTTCATATCCTTTATTATATTCTAGTTCATCAGGAACTAAGGTTGCAGGATGAATAAATCCTTGATTTCTCATGATCATTGCTCTTTCAGATGCCCATGTCCTTTGTAAGTCCCAATCAGCTGTGCCAAATCCATCAAGGGGGCCAGTTAATCTGCCTTCGTGCATACTAAATACTAAGCATTCTACAATTGGTATGGAATAATTTAGGCTAGCTGGTGAATTCAGCTTTACTGGCATCAAAGGCAAATGATGACTACCTCTTGTATTACCTGATACATAATGCGGATTATTAAAAGCACTACCAACTTCTTCTGTTGCTGGAAAGTTCTTTTGAGTTCTAACTATTGCTATTGGATCATCCTTACCAACATAGGTTCCAGCTATGTTATGTAATCTATCAGTTGATGCCGACAGAATTTGATCTCCTTCTGATGAATAAACTGAATGAACCACATATCTACCAGGAAACATTAAAGCAGCTTCTAACTCTGGTTTATCCTCCCACATTTTTAAAGTGGCAATGTTACCAGTCATGACATCCATGATCCTAAATGTTACTCCAGCTGCCAATTTTTCATTTATTAAAAGCCCTGTATTACTTCCAGCATCTATAAACATTCTCCAAAATGGAAAATTAAATGCTCCCGGCTCAGTCTTATCAGCAGCGAATATACAGAACACCTCACTTGGTCTTTCTTCCATTTCTATTTCTGCGACTCCAGGACCCATACCTCTAACATTTCCAGAAAAAGAGTCTTTTAACAAATCTTGTCCAGCTCCGTACAAACCTTGATTCTTAGCTGTTTTTGTTCCTTCACTAAAGGCGTCCCATGCTAATTTATGAATTTTTTCATTATCTGTTCCGAATTTATGAGTCATAACAATATGAATATCATCTCCACTATATCCAATATAATGGTCTATGAGGAGCTCGTTACCCATTTTCTCAATAGAGTTTTTAACAACATCAAGTAATTCATCACTAGGTCTGGTATGTCCACCAATTGCTCCAATATCTGCTTTTATTGCTGAAACTGTTATACGCATAATCTGATTTGATTAAATATTGTTTATATCTTTTCTGCTATGTATTTTATTTTAATCCTTTAGAAAAGAATCTTCATCTATTGCATTTGAAACTGGATTTTGATTATAAAAGTTAAATATAAGAAAGTGAATGAAAGATATCAAAATCCATAATTTGAATGTCAATTCAAAAGATAAAAAATATTCTCTTGTAATTTGTGAAAAACCAAATGTTGCTAATAGAATTGCTATTGCTTTAGGAACTTCTCAGATTAAAAAAACAAAAATAAAAGGTAATATAGTTTTTGATGTACTTACTAAAGATAACGCACGTTATGTAATTCTATCCTCTAAAGGACATCTGTATGGCCTAAAAGATACATATAAGAGAGGGAAAATCTTTCCTATTTTTGATATATATTGGGCACCTATATCCAATCCACACAATAACAAATCAAAAAACCTCATAGAATTAATAAGTCGATTTGCTAAGGATACTGATAATTTTATCCATGCATGCGATTATGATCAAGAAGGTGAATTAATTGGATATAATATATTAGAATTAGTATGCGAAAAAGCTTATGATAATTCTCATAGAGCAAAATTGTCAACTTTGACTTCTGAGGATATAAATAAATCTTTTATTACATTAGAAAAAACTAATAGAAATATGGCTTATGCTGGTATGTTTAGACACTTATTAGATTATATATATGGAATAAATTTTTCTATGGCTGTTTCTCATGCTATAAAAATAAAAAATAGATATTCTTATCTAACTGTTGGAAGAGTTCAAACTCCTACTCTAAAATTTATAGTAGATAGAGATCTCCAAATAAATTACTTTATACCAGTTCCTTTTTGGAGAATAAAAGCTCATTTTAAAAAAGATGATGAAGTTTTTGTTTTTTTCTTTGAAAAAAAACGAATAGACACATTAAAACAAGTAAACGACATTATAATTCAATGTAGTGGTAAAAATGGTATTGTAAATAATATAAATATCTATGAAGAGTATATAAAACCATTACATCCCTTTAATATAGGAGACCTTCAAAAGGAATCATTTAGATTATTTAACTATTCTCCCATCTATACTCTTTCAATTGCTGAAAGTCTTTACCTAAAAGCATTGATTTCCTATCCAAGAACTAACAGTCAAATTCTTCCAGTTTCAATTAACTATAGAAAAATATTAAATAATTTGGAAAAAATTTCAGGCCTATACAAAAGATATGTTACTATGTTATTAAGTCAGAATAAGCTTTATCCACATAATGGTATAAAAAATGATCCGGCTCATCCTGCTATCTATCCTACAGGAATAAAACCAATAAATCTCAATTCTGCCGAATTAAAAGTTTATGATCTTATAGTAAAAAGATTTTTTGCTACATTTGGTGAAACGGCAATTTTTAAAAAAACTAAAATCGATATTCTAGTAAATGATAATTTTTTATTTAATAAAGAAGGAAAAAACATACTTTTAAAAGGGTGGATTGAATTTTATAGTTCATTTTATAATTATAGTGACAACTCTTTTGAATACTCAGATCTTAAAATAGGAGATACATTGACCAACATAAATATTATTAAAGATTCGAAATTGACTTACCCTCCTATCTATTTCAATTATTCATCTTTATTATCTAAAATGGAACTAGAAGAGATAGGTACAAAATCTACAAGAGGAAATATTATAGAATTATTAATACGGAGAAACTATGTAACTGTAAATAATCATAATAATATCAAATCAACTGATCTTGGAATATTTTTAATTGATTTTATGAAAAAAAATCTTCCAAAGATAATTTCTACAGATTTGACAAGAGCTTTAGAGCTTTATTTAGCAGATATTGAAAGAGGAATTACAGATAGAATATTTATACTAAATAGTATAATTACTGACTTAATTGATTCCATGTATCATATTCAAAAAATAGAATCTATATCGCCTATTGAACAGCAACCTATTAGAAGCAAGAATTTGATACTGTTAGGTGCTTGTCCTGTTTGTCAAAAAGGAAAGTTTCAAATTATTAGATCTAAAAAAACTAAAAAAAGATTTATTTCATGTTCAAATTATTTTTCCGATGGTTGTACTGCTACTGCGCCAATTCCACAACAAGGTTCTATAAAGAATATAAATAAACTCTGTAAAGAATGCAAATGGCCAATACTAAATGTATTTTATCCATCTAAGAGATATAGTAAAAACTTTTGTACAAATACTAATTGCCCTACAAAGTTAATTTAAGATACTAATATTATAAATGTCGGTCCTTCGATTCTTTAATAAAGGTAGTCTCTTTCTGACTTCGTCTATTCTTTCTCTTTGAATCTCTACAATTTCTACTCCTATCTTATCGCCTAAATCAGTAAGAATGGATCCCAAAGGATCTACTATCATACTCCTTCCACAAAATATGTTTCCTACTTGATTTGGTGCTATTACATATACTCCATTTTCTATTGCTCTTGCTTTAAGCATGGTAATCCAATGTTCTTCCTTCATTATACCATGAACCCATCCTGATGGTATTATTATTATATCTGAACCATTAACTGTAAGTATTCTAGAGAGTTCTGGAAACCTGATATCATAACAAATCATTAAACCCATTTTACCTATGGTAGTTTTGATTAGTTTTGGAATTTTATCTCCTCTACTAAACTTTAATGATTCTTTAAAACCAAATGCATCATAAAGGTGCAATTTTCTATAAACTGAAACGATTTTTCCATTTTTATCAGTACTAAAAGCAGTATCAAAAACTTTTTTATCTGTTTTATAAGGATTTTTTTCAAAAAATGTACCTACTATTCCTATCTCATATTTTTTAGAATACTGACACAATCTCTTTATAAATTTACTATTTGATAGTGGTTCTGCAGTATTATAGAGTTCATCAAGGGTTTGAGTATTTGAGGAAAAAGCCATCTGAAATTCTGGGAAAAAAATATAATCTGCTTGTCTATCTGCTGCTTCTTTGATATATTTTAGTGATTCTAGTAAGTTATCTTGTTTGTTAATTGAAGATTTCATCTGTACAATAGCAGCGAGGAATTTTTTCTTTTTCATCTATATGTTCTTTAATAAGAAACATTCATATATTTTCCTATTGTTGACCTCTAAATTAAGGTATGTCTATTCCAAATAGGAAATATATTGATCTTATATATTATTAAAATAATACTCTTGAGTATTCTATACATATTTCTCAAAATTTTCAATCATACTAAATTTCAAAATTACTATACCTTGATTGTACAACAATCTTCTTACATTTTCATTCTATATACGTACTTTCTGATTTTGCTATATGATAATACAATCTTATGGCATGGAGATTTATTGGAATATGATTATTATTCAAAACAGATTAATTTTACTGAAGCAGGTTCCTAAACTGAAATTTATTCTATTTATATTTGATCTTCCTTTAATCTTTTTAATCTACTACGGGACTGCCAAATAATAAATACTATAATTAATAACATAATTTGGTTTTATTTTTTATGTAATTCAAGAGAATTTT